>JBDHAI010000027.1:0-19024 GCA_039588155.1 Gemmatimonadota bacterium
ATCGAAGCCATAGCGCGTACCGATGCGTCGCATCATCTCTACGTCCCCACTGCGGTCACGACCGAAACCATGGTCATAGCCCACGACCAGCCTTTTCATGCTGAATCGCTCGAACAGAACATCCCGGACGAACTCTTCCGGCTGATAGCGTGATAGCGACCGCGTAAAGCTCAGAAACACGGCGTAGTCGAGCCCGGAGAGCGTCAGTATTTCCTTCTTCTCGTTGGGCGTGGTCAGCAACGGCGGAGCCACATCCGGCCGCACGATCTTCAGCGGATGCGGCTCGAACGTGACCAGCACGCTGATGAGGTTTTCCTGGCGCGCTACCTCGTTGAGTCTTTGCAGCACCGCCCAGTGCCCACGGTGGACGCCGTCGAATGTACCCACCGTGACGCACGAGCCCCCAGCTTGGGGAGGCAGTCCATGGACGATCATCTCGCTAGTATCGATCCCGCTGTCGCACCGGCACGCTTCAATTCCTAAAGACTTTCCGAGGCCATAGCATATCGCCTCTCGGCTCCGCCACCGCCACCAAACTGCCGTCCCACAGAACAGCCACTGGACTTCCCCCGGCTTTCCCCGACGCTTCGATGGGACGCCCATGCCGAAGCGCCGACGCGCTTGCAGGCCCGACCTCCAAAGCCTGCAGGTGCGCCACCGCCATCTCGGGCGGAATAAGTCGACTCAGTATCGCCTCGCGACTTGGATCGCGGTCCAGGCTTACCGCATCCTCGACCGAGAAGTCACCGATGCGCAGCCGGCGAAGGCGCGCCAGGTGCGCTCCGACTCCGAGAGCCTCGCCAACATCGCGAGCTACCGCGCGTACATAGGTCCCGCTTGAGCACTCGATCTCCACAGCGATGTCCGGCGGAGTGAAGTCGAGCACGCTCAGACGCGAAACGATCACCTGCTCGGTCTTGAGCTCCGGCTTCCCACCTTTGCGAGCCACCGCGTAGGCGCGTTCCCCAGCCACTCTCTTCGCCGAGTAAGCGGGTGGTACTTGCTCGATTTCGCCTACCTGTCGATCGAGGGCCGCATGTACCTGCCGGTCGTCGATACCGCGCCAGCCGCTGTCGCGCGCGATGACCTTACCTTTGCAGTCATCCGTATCCGTACTCTCACCCAGCCGGATGACGCCCCGGTAAGCCTTAGGAAGCACCGTCAAGAATTCGGCGAGCCGGGTCGCCCAGCCCAAGCAAAGGATGAGCAGCCCGCTGGCGAACGGATCCAGCGTTCCCGTGTGACCGATGCGACGAACCCCGGTCATTCGCCGAACCCGGGCGACCGTGTCGTGAGACGTCGGTCCTTCAGGCTTATCCACCAGCAACAAGCCGACACACTCCATCACTCGCCTTCTTCCTCGTCCATATCGCCGGCGGCTTCGACCTCACTGAGCAGCTCATGGATGCGCGCCGCCCGTTCCTGCGTATCGTCGACAACGAAGCGCAGCTCGGGGATTCTGCGCAGACGCAGATCGCGGCCCAGACGCGTTCTCAGAAAGCCAGCGGCGCTGGCGAGGCCCTTGAGGGTTTGCTCCTTGGCGCCGGCGTCACCCAGGGTCTGAAAGTAGACGGTCGCGTGCTTGAGGTCCGAACTGGCCTCTACGTCCGTGATCGTAACCGCCCCTATCCGCGCGTCCTTGACCTCTCGCTGGAGCAGACGTGAGATCTCCTCCTTCAAGAGCTGACTGACCCGTTGCTTTCGGCTGTACTGTCTGGGCATTCAACTACACGACAAGTTGTAGGAGGGAGCGCCGCTCGTCGCCAAACCGCCGCTCGCCGCCACCCACCGCTGGCAGGCCGCGCTCAATAGTGGAAGGTGGCGCTGTCGATGATTCGAACACGGGGCTCCGAGGCAACCAGCGCATCCACGCGGCTCAACACCTCGTCCGCGCGCCGCCGGTCTGAGGAAACAAGTGCGACGCAGATTTCCGCGCGCTGCCACGTGTCTTGGTGGTCCGTTTCAGCGACCGAGACGTTGTGCCGACCCCGCAGTCGGTCTTTCAGGCTTCTGAGTATCGCCCGTTTCTGCTTGAGGGAGGTACAGCTGTTCAGGTGCAACTCCCAGGCAACGACGCTTACGACCATGGTGATGGCAGGCAGATAACGGCTTTGGCTTCGGTGTCCGTCAAAACCTGAACGGTTAGCTCTTGCTCGAGTCGCTTTCTCCGACGGCGGCTTGAGCTCCGACGCCGTCTTCCAGTTTCCTGGCCACGTGATCGATCCGGAACGACTCTAGAAAGTCACCGACTTTCACGTCGTTGTAGTTCTCGACGGACATTCCGCACTCGTAACCCGCTTTGACTTCCTTGACGTCGTCTTTGAAGCGCTTCAAGCTGGCTAGCTTGCCTTCGTACACGACGACATGCTCGCGCAACACGCGTATCCGCGTATTGCGGTCGATCGTCCCTTCGCTCACATAGCAACCGGCAACGGTTCCGACCTTGGGCACTCTGAACAGTTGTCGTATTTCCGCCACGCCGAGAATCACTTCCTTCTCTTCAGGTGCGAGCATGCCCTCGAGGGCGGACCTCACCTCCTCGGCAGCTTCGTAAATCACCCGGTAAGATCTGATGTCGACGCCTTCGCGTTCGGCCAGATCGCGGGCTTTGCGGTCGGGTCGCACGTGGAAGCCGATGATGATGGCATCGGTCGTCTGCGCCAAGAGCACGTCGGTCTCGTTTACCGCACCCACGCCGCGGTGGATCACCTCCACTTGGACCTCATCGGTCGACAGCCTTTCCAACTCGTCCGAGAGAGCTTGGACCGAGCCGTCGGTGTCGCCTTTGATGATCAGCCTGAGCTGAGTCCTCTCACCCGCTTGCACGGCCTCGAAAACGTCTTCCAGGCGGGCGACCTGACTCTTACGGCGGATTTCCTTTTCGCGTTCGATCTGCTGCCGCTTGCCGGTAATCTCACGCGCGCGCTCGTAATCGAGCACGAGTATGGCGTCGCCGGCCTGCGGCACGCCTTCAAACCCGAGCACACGAGCCGGCATTCCGGGCCCGGCGAAGTCTACGTTGTGACCGCGCTCGTCGAGCAGGGCCCGAACGCGGCCCGCATAGACACCACAGACGAATCCGTCGCCGATGTTCAGCGTGCCTTCGGTGATGAGCACCGTGGCCACCGGACCCATTCCCTTATCGAGCTCCGCCTCGATGACCGTTCCCCGCGCGGCCAGATTCGGGTCTGCTTCGAGTTCGAGCATTTCCGCCTGTAGCGTGATCTTGTCGAGCAAGTCGTCTAGCCCCTGTCCCGACTTCGCGGAGATCTCCGCGCTCAGCACCTCGCCACCGAAGTCTTCGATGACGACTTCGTGCTCCAACAGCTCTTGCTTGACTCGTGCGGGTTCGGCCGTTGGCAGATCGATCTTGTTCACGGCCACGATGATCGGCTTGCCCGCGTTCTTGGCGTGGCTGATGGCCTCTTTGGTCTGCGGCATCACACCGTCGTCCGCCGCCACGACCAGGATCACGATGTCGGTAACGTCGGCACCGCGGGCTCGCATCGCAGTGAACGCTGCATGCCCCGGCGTGTCGAGGAACGTGATGTCACGTTCGTGGCCAACGTCTACCAGATAGGCACCCACGTGCTGTGTAATACCACCGGCTTCGCCAGCTATCACGTTGGTCTTACGGATATAGTCAAGCAGCGACGTTTTGCCGTGGTCGACGTGCCCCATCACCGTGACCACTGGTGGGCGTGGTGCCAGCCGTTCCGGGTCGGCCATCTGCACGTCTTCGATCACATCGGCGTCGTACTCGTCTTCGCGTACCGCCGTGAAGCCAAGCTCCTCGCTGATCAGTTCTATCTGGTCGAAGTCGAGTCGCTGGTTGATCGTCACCATCATGCTTAGGTTCTTGAACGCCGAGGTGATGATGTCATTAGCGGAGACACCCATAAGGTCGGCCAACTCCGCAACCGTCAGGAACTCAGGCACACGGACGGTCGAGCGCTCCTCTTCGGCTCGACGTTCCGCCTCCGCCGCCTCGCGCTCCAGCCTGTCGGTGATCCCGCGGCGGCGACGTCGTGTCGTTACGGGCCCATCCATCTTGGCCAGGGTGCGGCGAATGTTCGCCTGCACCGCTTCCTGATCTACTCGCGTGCGCTTCTTCTTCTTGCGGGCACGACGGCGGCGACGACCGTCGAGCGTATAGCCCTCGGCCTGGATTCTAACCACTCCAGCCGCCGGCTTGGGCGGCGGGGGCGCCTCTGCCGACACCGTTTCCACCGGCATAGGGGCCACTGGTATCGGCGGGGCACTCGGCTCCTCGGCGACCGCGGCCTGCGAGTCTTCGAGGACCGGCTCGGCCTCCAGTGCTTCGGCGGCGGGCTCCTCGATGACCTCCAGCTCGTCCGTTGCCGCCGCCACGACTTCCTCCACAGCGGAAACCGGCTCCGCCTCCTCGTCCTCGAGCCCAGGCCAAATCAGCTTGGGCTTAGCCTTGCCCGGGACCTTCTCCGCCAGCGGAACCGCCGGCTCGGCCGCCTCGGGCACGCTCTCCACCTCGGCCGCCAACTCCACCGGCCCGTCCGCAGCCACCGTGACAGGAATCTCGTCGGGCGCCTCCACCTCCGGCCCAACCTCGACGGGCTCGGCCGGCTTCTCGACTACGCGACGGCGACGCCGGCGACGTCCCGCCGGTTCGGCTTTGCCTTCTTTCTCCGGTCGGCGCTTCTCACGCTCGAGACGCGTGCGAGCGCGGGCAACCTGCCCTTCGTCCAGACTCGACATATGACTGCGGACAGGGATGTCCATCTCCCGAAGGAGATGGATCAGCGCCTCGCTTGTGATCTCGAACTCCCTAGCCAGCTCGTAGACCCGCATCTTCGGCAACGCTACAACCCTCCTGTCCGCTGGACTTCAACTTCTTCCACCAACTCCATGACTCGTCGCGCCAACGACTCATCAGTGATCGCCATTACCACGACCCGACTCCGCCCCACGGCTCTGCCGAGACGAGCTCCATCGAGCACGACCCGGTGAGGCGTCGACCGCGGGCGCACTAGCTTCGTAAACCTCCGGACCACGGCTGTCGCCGCGTCTCCAGCCACCACCACCGCCTTGGCATCGCCCCGGCGAATCGATCGCGTCACCGCGTCGGCTCCGATCCGCAATCGACCAGCCCGAGCCGCGAGCCCCAGCCCGTTCATCAAGCGCAGGCCAGGGTCGGCCCGTTCACGATTTCGGCTCACCCTCCGCAGCTTCCTCAGCTACCGACGCGCTGTCGACAGACGTGGCCTCGGCTTTCGCGGCCTGTACGGCCACCTCAGCCGACTCGTCGACGGCCACAGCCTCGTCGACGACCCCGTCGGCCACTTCCGCCGCGGGCTCTTCGGCCTCGCCTTCAGCCTTCGCTTCCTCGTCGTCGGCAACGATCGGGTCGCCGCTCGCCACCGGAACGGCGTCAGGTGGCACCTCTTCGGAAAGCTCACTCGGCTCCTCAACGATCGTGAGCTCCTCGATCAGTTTCACGAGCGCGTCAACGTCCTCCGGTCCCAGACCCTGGATGCGTAGGAATTGTTCTCGCTCCAGATCGATGATGTCCATGAACGTGTGGTGATCCGCCCCCTCGAGAGCCGCCAAGATCGCCGGAGTGATATCCAGCTCCTTGAGCGGAAAGTCGGCCGCACCCTCGTACTCGTCCGGGCGGAACAGGGTGCTTTGAGCTCCGCGCTCCATCCACTCGCGGCTGGAATACAGGTCGATCTGCCAGCCGATCAGCTGCGATGCCAATCGCACGTTTTGTCCGTTTCGCCCGATCGCCAGCGATAGTTGATCCTCGTCCACGATCGCCGTCACAACTTTGCCGTCCTGATCGGATATGACTTTCGCCACCTTCGCGGGCGCCAGAGCACGCTTGGCGTAGATCTCCGGATCCGGGTGCCAGGGCACGATGTCGATTCGCTCTCCGCTCATCTCGGAGACCACGGCCTGCACGCGTGAGCCCTTGAGGCCGACACAGGCGCCCACCGGGTCGATCGAATCGTCGCTCGAGACCACCGCGATCTTCGTCCGGCCGCCAGCCTCACGCGCCATATCAACGATCTTCACAATGCCCTGGTATATTTCCGGCACCTCGAGCTTGAATAACGACGCCACGAACTCCGGATCCGCGCGGGAGAGGATTAGCCGCGGGCCTTTGGGAGTCTCCTCAAGCTTCTTCAAGACCGCCCGTATCGGCTCGCTCTGGCGGAACCGCTCGCGAGGATTCTGTTCGCGCCACGGAATGATCGCCTCAGCCTCTCGCAGCATATTGAGCATCACCACCAGTTTGCCGCGTTCGATCGCCTGAACCTCGCCCGATAGCAGCTCGCCGATCTTGTCGGCGAACTCCTCACGCACACGGTTACGCTCACCTTCTCTGACACGTTGGATGATGCGTTGCTTCGCGGCCAACACGGCCGTGCGTCCGAAATCCCCAAACTCCACCGGAATCTCCAGTAGATCGCCGACCTGGAAATCCGGGTCGTCCCAACGCGCTTCCGTCACACTCACTTCACGCGCCGAGTCGGTCACATCCTCGACGACTTCTTTGAGGACCACGATCTCGATCCGACCTTTTTCTTCGTCGATCTTGATCTCAGCCTGAACGTTGGCGCCAAAGCGCTTCGCCAGTGCCGCGTGGATCCCGTCCTTGATCAGATCATGTAACTCTTCGCGTGACAACGACTTATGGGCCGTCATCACTCGAAAAGCTTCCAATACCTGTGCCGCGTTGCCCATCCCTTTGCTACTCCGTTCTTCTCGACTCACGCCCCGTCCTTTTCGACCTTTCCTAACCCGGACTCATCCCATCGGAAGACGAGATTCGCCTTGGCTACCGACGAGAGGTAAATCTCTACCTCATCACCGTCCGTCAGCCGCACGACCAGCCTCTCGTTCGCGGCCGACCCCTCAACGCCCACCAGCACGCCTTCGATACGCTTCGAACCCTTCGCCAGTGGCTCGAACCCCCGCAGCGCGACCTCTCGACCGACGCTGCGCTCGAAGTCACGCCGCTTGCGAAGCACTCGCTCCACCCCGGGCGACGACACTTCCAGTATGTAGCTGGCCAATAACTCGTCGCGACTCTCCAGCTCCTGCTCGAGCTCACGGCTGACTCTCGCGCACTCGTCAACCGTAACTCCGCCGCCCGGCGTCGCATCCTCCCGATCGATGCGCAGCCGCAGTATGGGGCGGGATCGATGTCCCGCTCTCTCCAGATCGACCAGCACGAAGCCCAATCGCTCGACCACGGCCTCGACGACACGCTCCAGCTGCTCGTCCGCACCGCTCTGCCGCACCATCGTATCCTCCGCTGCCGGCTCCGGGCACTCCGTCACCCCCAATAAAAAAGTGGGGTATACTGCGTCCCCACTGCTTGAAAAGAGGCCATCGCGGCCTGTGACTCCGCGCCTCAACCGCCAGCGACCGTAAATATAGACGGGGCTTACTGGGAAATCAACCGGCCACCCAGCCCAAGTAGGCACACATGCGGCGGCCCCGATCACCACCGCGGTACGAGTAGAACCGCCCGCGATTACAGCGCGTGCAGCCGCTCGAAACCGTTAGCCGATCGACGCCTACACCCGCAGCCGCCACCTGGAGCGCGATCCGCTCCCGGAGGTCGACGTAGCTCCGTTCCGCCGGCGCCAGCCCGAGCGCTGCCGTCACCTCCGGCCCGACTTCGTAACATTTCCCACAAATCGCCGGCCCCAGATGCACCTGGATCTCGTCCGCACTCGAACCCAGGTCCCACATCCTCGCCAATGTGGCACCGACCACGCCGGCCGCGGTCCCACGCCAGCCGGCGTGAGCCAATCCCAGGGCACGCCGGCCCGGGTCGACGAAGTATACCGGGACGCAATCGGCCACCGTCACGGTCAGCAGGACGCCAGCGCGGTCGGTCACCAGAGCGTCGGCCTCGCCGAGCACGTGCAGCCCTTCGGCTTCCGGTCGGTCGACTGAAATGACCGTGGCTCCGTGTACCTGGCGGCACCGGGCCACACGCGGAATGCCGGTCGCCCTCTGCAGGGCGCTCCAGCCAGCGGCGGTCTGCGACGCGGCGCTGCCGCCAGCCGCCGTCGGCGAGCCGAAATCATTGCGGGATGTGCGGCCGGTAATACCCTGAGCGAGGTCGGGGCAGCGAGTTACCCAGGCCGCCTGTCTGTGTACACGTAAGGAACCTAAGCGCGTCTCGAGTTCTACAGCGTCCGTCATTCGACCTTTTCGATGGTCGCGCCGAGTTGGCGGAGCCTCTGGTCGATGCGCTCGTAACCGCGTTCGATCTGTCCGATGTTGTGGATCTCACTTCGCCCGCGTGCGCCGAGGGCGGCGATGAGGATGGCCATACCGGCGCGGATGTCGGGACTCTCCACTACCGATCCCTGGAGCTGAGCCGGTCCGACCACCACCGCGCGGTGCGGGTCGCAGATGATGATTCGAGCACCCATGGCGGTGAGCTTGTCGGCGAAGAACATCCGTGACTCGAACATCTTTTCGTGGATCAGCACGGTACCCCGGCACTGAGTCGCGACGACCAAGGCGATGCTGATCAGGTCGGCAGGGAATTGCGGCCAGGGGCCGTCATCGATCTTTGGAATCTGCTGGCCTATGTCCATGCAGATTTCCATCGACTGTTCTGCCGGGACCTTCAGCGTCCGGCCGTCCAACTCGCAAAGGACACCCAATCGTTCAAACATGAGGCGAATGGCCGAGAGGTGGCTCGGTTCGATTTCAGCGATCGCCAATTCGCTTCGGGTCACCGCCGCGAGTCCGATGAACGAGCCGACCTCTATGTGGTCGGGACTCACCGCGCCGCTAGCACCTCCGAGTCGATCTACCCCTTCGATATGTAGCTCGCCGGACCCAACGCCATCGATTCGCGCGCCCATGTCGACGAGCAGTCGACACAAATCCTGCACATGCGGCTCGCTGGCCGCGTTGCGGAGCACCGTCGTTCCCTCGGCCAGGGTCGCGGCCATGACGGCGTTTTCCGTGCCGGTCACGCTAGGCTCATCAAGAAAGATCTCTGTACCGCGCAGCTTTCCCCGCAGGACGAACTCGTCGCCGAGCTCGACATCCGCGCCGAGCTTCTGCAGGGCGTCGAAGTGCGTGTCGAGTCGACGGCGGCCGATCACATCGCCTCCCGGCGGTGGCAACCTGAGCTGGCCGCTGCGGGCCAGCAAAGGACCGGCAACGAGGATCGAGGCGCGAATCTGGGTGGCAAGCTGGGGATCGATTGCGACGGACCGCACATCGTCGGCCTGTAAGGTCAACTCACCCGGTCCCTCCCATTCCCAGCGAACGCCCAATGCTCCGAGCAACTCGAGCATGGAATGGACATCGCGAATGTCCGGTACATTGCTGAGCCGAACGGAATCCTCGGTAAGAAGAGCCGCCGCCAGCATGGGTAACGCCGCGTTCTTGTTACCCGCTGGCTTCACAAGCCCCTGAAGTGCATGGCCGCCTTCGACGACAAACTTGCTCATCGCAGTGCAACTTAGGTCGCGATAATCATGGCCGTCAATCGGACCCGTCCGCTTGACACCATCGGTGCAGCGTCGCTATCTCAAGGGCGGCTCAGATTACGGTGAGACGCTATGAAACTCCATCACTATCTTAGTCCCGACCTCGTGCTGCTCGACGTGCAAACCGAGGAGGTCGAGAGCACACTCCGGGACATGGTTCGCCACCTGTTTGAGCGCGGGGTCGTACCCGCCGAGCAGCCCATACTCGACGCCCTGCTGGAGAGGGAGGCGGCGCAGTCGACAGGGATTGGAGGCGGAGTCGCAGTCCCCCACGCCGTCTATCCCGAACTCGAGTCGACGATCATCGAGCTCGCGCTCTCGCGCGCCGGCATCGATTTCCTCTCCCTCGATGAAGAGCCGGTTCATACCTGTTTCTTGCTTCTCTCGCCGCCGGCCGCCAGCAGCACCCATATCAAGCTATTGGCTCGGATCGCTCGGCTCATGCGCCAGCCCGACGTTCTCGAGCAGCTCCTCGGCGCCGGAACGGCCGAGGAAGTGATCGAACGCATAAGGCAGTTCGACGAAGAGCACCCCTAGCCTGCTGCTGCACAAGGGCGAACTCATGCAACTACTCGTGGCGGTGATCAACCAGGCGGAAGCCCTCGACGACGTGCTGTCGGGCTTCCTCGAGCTGGGGATCACCGGCGCCACTATCATCAACAGCGAGGGGATGGCTCATGTTCTGACGCACGACATCCCCCTATTCGCGGGCATACAGACGTTGATTACACGCTCACGAGCTCAGAACTACACGATATTCAGCGTCATAAATGAAGACGCCAAAGTGGACGCGGCATTCGCGGTGATCCAGGACGTCTGCGGCAGCATGTCTACGCCGGGGACAGGCATCGTATTCACCATACCTGTCGGGCGGGCGGAGGGCGTCGCGCCGGAGTTGGGAGAAGAGTCGGCGCTGTGAATCCGATCCTCACGGTCCTGCTCCTGGCACTCATCGGGCTGCTGGGAGCGCAGCTCGGTTTCGCCCAGCGGCAAGTACCTTTGGGACCTCGAATCTTCATCGCCATCGGGGGTCCATTTCTCTTCCTCGGATTCGTGCTGGGACCCCATCTGACTCGGATCCTCTCCTACCAGACGGTCGACCTGTTGACGCCGCTCGTAGCGCTCGGGCTTGGCTGGATAGCCCTGTTGTTCGGACTGCAGCTCGACCTCGACCACCTTCGACAGTTCCCGTTGCGTTACCTCGCGCTCGCCTGGCTGCAGGCCGCTGTCGCCTTGGGCATCGTATTCTCTATTGCCTACCTGGTCACCGACGCCTGGTACGAATTGGAGTTCCGCGGCGTGCTGCTGGCTGCCGCGGCCACCGCCTGTGTTTCCACTCCCGCCGCGATCGCACTCATCTCGAACACCTACGGAGCGCGCGGCCCCGTGACGCGCCTCTTGTTCTACGTGGCCAGCCTGGATGCCGCAGTCGGTATCGTGGCACTCGGCCTCACACATGCCGCCCATCATACCGACGTTCTCGAAATCGGTGTGGCATTCTCGCTCTTCGAATGGTTCTTGTTCTCGATCCTGCTAGGAGTCTTTTTCGGTATCCTCTTTCTCTCCCTCACACGCATCCGACCCCGTACGCAGGAGCTCATGTTGCTCTTATTAGGACTCGTGCTGTTCGCCGCTGGTACGGCTTTCTACCTGCGTCTCTCACCTCTCTTCGTCTGTATGATTACCGGCGTCGTGATCGGTAACCTGTCACCTCTGCGCCGTCGCGTATACGTAGCTTTGTCAGAGTGGGAAAAGCCGATTTACATCATGATGCTCGTGTTAGCCGGCGCGCTACTGCAGTTCCCGACCTGGTGGATCCTCCCACTCGTCGCCGCGTACGTGGCGGCACGGATCCTGGCCAAGTGGGCCGGCGGCTTGCTGGCGTCGCGCCTGCATTCCGAAGAGATCCACGTTCCCGCCAGCTTCGGCTTGGCCCTTACCCCCCAGGGAGGATTGTCGCTGGCCATGGCAATTTCCTTCATCCTGATCTACGTTCCAACCGGGCCCGAGCTCGACGTTTTCTTCGCCACTGTCGTCATCGCCGTCGGCATTAGCGACTTGATTGGACCGTTCTTGGTTCGAGGAGTGCTGGCCAGCGCCGGTGAGTTCGACCAGGCCCCGGCGCCCGCCACGGCCGCGGCTGACCGGCAGTCACGGAGGAATAGACGCGTGGAACGGATTCTGTGGCTTGAAATCACGATTCAGGTGGTGGGCGTCGTAGCCATCTTGGTGCTAGGGGTGGGGATGATCCTTCTGGCCCGGGCCATCTTCCGCGTCACCCGCAGCCTCAGCAAGGTCGACGACGCGCTGACCACCATCGGCCACGATGCCCGCCCGGTCCTCGATCGAATGCGAGCTATCGGCGAAAACCTCAACTTCATGGTGATGTCGGTCCGGCGGGAGCTAGACCGGGTCAGCGACACGATTTCCTTGGCCAACGAACGGCTCGAGGATGCTCTTGAGTCCGCCGACGATCGCGTTCAGGAGCTCGGTGCGCTGATCGATGTCGTACAGGGCGAAGTGGAAGACACGTTGCTCAGCGCCACGTCGACCCTCCGCGGCATACGCACGGGCGCCAAGCTGTTGCGTCGACGCCGAAACGACGACGATGACTCCGAGGCAGAGCTCGCTGACGAATAGAGAACGCAATGGCTCTGAACGTGACTAAAGATGAGGATCGAGCCGGGGCTCGTAGGCACACTCCGGTGTTCATTCTGGCCTTCGCTATCGGTACCCTGATCGGCATCGGTCTGGCGGCGACCTGGATTCCCGAGCCGCGCCGCAAGCGCAAATCGCCGTCCGAGTTGACGCAACGCTACCGACGCATGCGAAACACGAGCGTCGCAGCCATCGAAGATGTGCGAAGAGCCGCTCGAGAGACGGCCGGCGAACTTCGAGAGGAACTGGCGGCCAATCTCGAAGCGGCGCGAGACGAGCTCGGCGACCTGGCGCGTCAACAACTCGATAACGCGCAACGCAGCTTGCGCCGCGAATACAAGAAGCTCCGCCGCTAGACTGCCCGTGCACTGGCTGAAGATCCTCGGCATCGCTGGTATCGCCGTACTCGTCCTGCCCGAACCCGCCTGGGCATGGGGTCCGGGGATGCACATCCTCGTCGGCACGGAATTGCTCGCCGCACTGGGGCTGCTGCCGGCCGCGGTTTCGAGCATTCTACGGCGCTTCCCGTACGACTTTCTCTATGGCTGCATCGCCGCGGACATCACTATCGGCAAGAAGTACGCGCCAGTCGGCAGAAACTGCCATCACTGGCATGTCGGTGAAGAGTTGTACGATGCTGCAAAATCCGATGCCACTCGCGCCTGCGCGATGGGTTACTTGACGCATCTCGCGGGCGACACGATCGCCCATAATCATTTCCTGCCACGGCAACTCTTGACATCAGCAGACACCCAGGCCATCGGGCACTCCTATTGGGAGCACCGAATGGACGTTCACCTTGGGCAAGCTTACCTGCGCGCCGCGTTTCATCTGATCAATGACCACGACCACACCCAGAATGACGCGTTGATGGATAAAGTGCTCGACCGCGCCGTATTCAGCTTCCAAACGAGCCGGAAGATCTTTAAGGGAATGATACGGCTGGCGGACCACGACACTTGGCAGGCCATGTTTGACCGCGTGCTCGACTATTCGCGCTGGGACGTCGACGACCAACAGGTGCGCACCTGGCTGAGATACACGTTCGACCACGCGACGGACTATTTGATCCACAGAAAAGAATCGAATGTCTGGCGGCTCGACCCGACGGGGGAGCGGGCTCTGGGCGAAGCCAAGATGCTCAATCGACAATACCGCCTCAGGAAAGTGCAGCTACAAGAAGAACTGAGCCAACTGGCTAACGAAAGATATCCGTTCCCTCAAGAGCTGGGATGGTGGGACAAACGGCTGGGCGCCGAAGGGATGTGGATCGACCTCGTGCACCTCAAGGCGCATCTCATCAGGCCCAAGAAGCGCGGGCTGTCAAAGCGTCGCACGAAAAAAGCTCAGTCCGACAGCTAGCCGCAGGCCGCCGGCGATTCGTGGCTACTCGCGCCCCAAAGCCGCCTCCAGCAGCTCGCGCAAGCGACCGGGATCCGCTCTGCCTCCCGACTTTCGCATGACCTGCCCGATGAAGAACGCAAGTAGCTTCTCTTCGCCCTGACCATACCGCTCGAACTCGAGGGGATTCTCGGCGATGGCTTCCGAAACCCAGACCTCGATCTGTTCCGCGTCCCCGACCTGTTGCAGACCCTCGTCCGCGATGACCACGTCCGCCGACTTGCCCGTCTCGATCATCTTCCGCAGCGCCTGCTTGCCCAGCCCATGCGACAGTGTCCCAGCCGCGACGATCTCGATCAGCCGAGCGAGGTTTCCGGGATCGAGCCCGAGCTCCTGAACCGGCTTGCCGAGATCGTTCGACACCGCCAGCACTTCGCCCATCACCCAGTTCGCGGCAGCCTTGGGCCTGTTCGATGCCCGTGCCACCGACTCGAAATAGTCGCCAAGCTCGCGCCTGGCGCTCAGGACCTCCGCATCGCTCGCAGGTAGACCGTAGACGTCCACGAAACGCTTCGCCTTCACCCAAGGAAGCTCCGGGATCATCCCCGTCGCCCTCGCGATAGCCTCTGCCTCCAACTCCAACGTGGGCAGATCAGGCTCGGGAAAGTAGCGATAATCGTGCAGCTCTTCCTTACCGCGCATCGGCCGCGCCTCGTTGCGCACCGGGTCCCACAACATCGTCTGATGCTCGACCGAATTACCCGCCTCGACGACCTTTACGTGTCGGGCCGCTTCGTACTGGAGCGCTTTCTCCAGCTGACTGAATGAGTTCATGTTCTTCACTTCAGTCTTAGTGTACAGGCGCTGACTACCCTCGGGTCGGATCGAGACGTTGGCTTGAGCTGGACCAGAAAGGCTCGCGCCTGCGACGCCGAATCCAGGTCGGGCTCAGTGACGATCTCCACCAGCGGAACGCCGGCACGATTCAGGTCGACCGCTGTCTGACCCGGGAAACGGTCGTGCAACGACTTGCCCGAATCCTCTTCCACGTGCAGCCGTCGCACACGGATACGCCGCCCGTCGGCGTCGCTCTTCGCCACCAGGTCCAGCCCACCGCCCTCGGCCAGAGGCTGATCGTACTGGCTGATCTGGTAGCCTTTGGGAAGGTCCGGGTAGAAGTAGTTCTTGCGGGCGAACACCGAGCGCGACCGCACCTCGCAATCGAGAGCGATCGCCGCCAATACCGCGAGCTCGATAGCTCGCCCGTTGACCACCGGCAGCGCGCCAGGGAGGCCGAGGCAGACTGGGCAGACGAGGGTGTTGGGCGGCGCGGCGAACTCGACGGCACACCCGCAGAACATCTTGCTGCGCGTCTTCAGCTGGACATGGATCTCCAGCCCGATGACCGTATCGTAGCCCGGCGCTCTATTCGCGGCGGACACCTAGGCCTCCGTTGTCAACGCGTTCTCGGCGATCGAAGTCTCCAGCACCCGCGCCGCACGTAAGACCGACTCCTCGGCGAATCCTCGTCCGATAAACTGGCCGCCGACGGGTAAGCCCTCGACACGTCCGAGTGGGATCGAGGCCGCTGGTAGGCGCGCCAGGTTCGCGGTCACTGTGAAGACGTCCGACAAATACATCTGGACCGGATCCTCCGCCTTCTCACCGATCCGAAATGCCACCGAGGGCGTGGTCGGGGTGAATACCACGTCCACGCCGGCGGAAAACACCCGCTCGAAATCGGCGGCGATCAGCTGGCGCACTCGCTGCCCTTGGCCGTAGTACTCGTCGTAGTACCCAGCCGAAAGCCCGTACGTCCCTAACGTGATCCGCCGCTTCACCTCGGTGCCGAACCCGAGGCCCCGCGTTTCCCGGTACACCGCCAGCGTACTGTCGGACCCCGCTGCCCTCAGTCCATACCTCACGCCATCGTACCTCGCCAGGTTGCTGGAAGCCTCCGCGTTGGCCACGAGATAGTACGCCGGGATCGCGTAGCTCGTGCTGGGGAGAGAGATCTCGCGAATCTCAGCGCCCAAGGTCTCGAGCCTCTCGACTGCGCCCCTGCAAAGCGAAGCGATCCCGCGGTCGAGCGCGTCCGGGAAGTATTCGCTCGGAATGCCGATGGTAAGTTCATCGATGCCGCCCCCGGTTGCCTCCGCGAGCCTCGAGACGGGGTGGTCGGCCGAGGTGGAATCGAGGCGGTCCATACCCGCGATGACCTCTAGCAACCGCGCCGCGTCTTCGACGCTCCGAGCGAACGTGCCGATCTGATCAAGGCTCGACGCGAAAGCCACCAGGCCGTAGCGGCTCACGCGGCCGTAGGTGGGCTTCACGCCCACGACGCCACAGAACGAGGCCGGCTGTCTGACCGAGCCGCCCGTATCGGAGCCTAATGCAAGCGGGACCAGGTTCGCCGCCACAGCCGCTGCTGACCCGCCCGAGCTTCCGCCCGCCACACGGTCACGATCCCACGGGTTACGCGTCGGTCCGAACGCGCTGTTCTCGGTGGACGAGCCCATGGCGAACTCGTCGAGGTTCGCCTTTCCAACGACGAGCGCGCCTGCAGCCCGCAGCTTACGCACGGCCGTCGCTTCATAAGGCGAGATGTAAGCTTCGAGAATCTTAGATCCACAGGACGTCGGCAAGACGCTCGTGCAGATGTTGTCTTTGACCGCCACAGGGATGCCGGCGAGCGGGCCGACCGCGTCGCCCGCATCGAGCGCCCGGTCGGCTCGTGCCGCCTCTTCTAACAGCTCGGGTCCGGCCACGGAAATGAAGGCATTCAGTGGCCGCTCACCGTCGTCGGACGCGGCGATGCGGCGCAGCGTCGTCTGCAACAGATCCTCGACCCGTAGTCGCCGCGAGCGCAGCTCATCGCAGAGCGCACTGACGGTCATTCCATCAAGCTCGCTCATATCCATGCGGCCCTGTACGTCTCAGGACTCGTCTTCCGCCGAGTCATTGCCATCCATCGCCGGCAGCCGCGGCAGCGTGAAGTAGCCCTCGCGCCAAGCGGGAGCTATCTGTTCTAACGGCCGTTCCAGTGGTTCGCTGTCCGGTCGATCCTCCCGCAGCGGTGCCGAGCGATCCGGCACCCTGGTCGGCCGACCACCATCGGCTTCGGCCCCTCGTACCGTTTCGAAGTAATCCAGGATCGCCTGGCAATCGCGCGTCAGCCGCTCCACCTCTTCGCGTCCCAGCTGCAAGCGGGCTAGGCCGGCCACTTTTTCCACGTCCGATCGTTGTATCGACATTAGCGTTGCCCGCCTTCTATGGTCATCTAATCCTCGGGTACTTTCAGTCGATTTCGAGGTTGGCGTACCTGACTACGACTTTCTTCCTCCCTACAGACTCGAAATCGATCACTGCTTTGAGGTCGAGGCCCTGGCCGTTGACCTCCGTCACGGTGCCGACGCCGAAACGAGGATGGTGGACGCGAATACCTTCCGACAGTTGCGGTAAGGTCTTCACTTCCTGAGAGTCGCTGTAGTCGTACGTCAGCTCGCCGGGTTCGGGTCCGCGCTGTCGGCGCGTCAACCATTCCGTCCATTCGGAGGGGCGGCGGCTGGAGATCCGGTCGGTGTACTTCTCCGTCTCGACACGGTCCACCAGCTCAGCGGGCAAGGGTCGCAGAAAGCTGGAGGGGCTGGACACCAGCCAGTCTCCCGCTCGACGGCGAGTCTTGGCGTGAGTCAGGTAGAGCTTCTTCTGGGTACGCGTAATCCCCACGTAAAAGAGCCGCCGCTCCTCTTCAAGCTCTTCCAAGCTGTCATGCGAGCGGGAGAGCGGAAACAGTCCCTCTTCCATCCCGGCAATCGTCACGATGGGAAACTCAAGACCTTTAGCGTTATGAAGGGTCATCAGCGTGACGGCGTCAGCTTCGGGGTCAAGGTAATCCACGTCGGCGACCAGCGAGACCTTCTGGAGAAAGAGATCGAGCTCGGTTACTTCGCCGACTTCCTCGAGATCTTCGGCTGCTATTGCCGCGCCGGCATCGAAATCCGAGGCGGCCGCTACCAACTCTTCGACGTTTTGCGCTCGATCAATCCCCTCATGCCCCTCCTCACGTAGTATCTCGAGCAGGCGCAATTCAACGACAAGCTCGCTAATCAGCTGGTCCACGTCCATGTGAGGAGCGAGCGCGCGGTAGCGATCGATGATCTGGCCGAAACCCTCGAGCGCCGAGGCTCCCGCCGGCCGCATTCCCTCGATCGTCTGCGCCGAGCGAGCTGCCTCCAATGGAGTCAGGTTCTTCGCTTTCGCAGCGGTAAGCAGCGTGGTGAGGGTCTGGTCGCCGATACCCCTGCGCGGATAATTGACGACACGCAGAAACGATGCAGCGTCCTTGGGGTTCGAGATCAGTTTCAGGTAAGCCAGCACGTCTCTGATCTCGCGCCGTTCGTAGAACCGCACACCGCCGATGATGCGGTAGGGCAGATCCGCGTCGAGGAACGCTTCTTCCAATGCCCGACTCTGCGCGTTGGTTCGATACAGTACGACGAAGCTGCGGTGCTCGAGGTCGTCTGCATCTGCAAGTCGGTCCGCGACCTCGCCAGCCAACCACTCCGCTTCATCAACCTCATCGGCCGCCATAACGAGCGTGATCTGGGAGCCTTTCTCGTTGTCGGTAAATAGGTTCTTGCCCTTGCGGTTCACGTTTTGAGCGATGACGCTCTTACCGGCCTCAAGAACGACTTTTGTCGATCGATAGTTGCGCTCCAGCCGGACGGTCCGGGCGGCCGGAAAGTCCCTCTCGAATTCCAGAATGTTGCGTATGTCGGCGCCGCGCCAACCGTAAATCGATTGATCGTCATCGCCGACCGCACACAAGTTCGTGTGCTCACGTGCCAATAGCTCCAGAAATCGGTACTGGGCATGGTTCGTGTCCTGGTACTCGTCCACGAGGACGAACTGAAAACGTTGACGGAACCGCTCTAGTATCGTCTCGTTCGACTCGAAAAGCTCCACCGGCTTGACCAGCAAGTCGTCAAAATCGAAGCCATTGGATTCGCGCAGCCGGGCTTGGTAGGCTTTGTAGACGTCCGCCACCATCTTCGAGAATGGGTCATAGGCTGTCTCGGCGTAGGCTGGCGGGGTCACGAGCCAATTCTTGGCGCCGGAGATCGTCTCCTGAACCGCCCGTGGCCTCCAGCGCTTTGGCACGTTGCGGTCCTGCATGACGTGCCGGATCGCGCGCAGGCTATCGTCCGCGTCGAGGATGGTGAAATCGGGGCCGAATCCCAGACGTGCGGCGTTGCGCCGGAGGATCCTGGCGCCGATCGAGTGAAAAGTTCCGATCCACATGCCGGACGGCTCGCCGCCCAGGAGACGGCAAACTCGGTTGCGCATTTCCTCAGCGGCTTTGTTGGTGAAGGTGACGGCGATAATCGAGTTGGGGTCGACGCCGTGCTGCTCGATGAGGTGCGCGATACGGCAGGTTAGAACACGTGTCTTGCCCGATCCGGCGCCGGCGAGCACCAGGATTGGGCCCTCGAAGTGCTCGACGGCCTCTC
>JBDHAI010000028.1:0-14240 GCA_039588155.1 Gemmatimonadota bacterium
CAGCCGGCGTTGGCCAGCTTTGCCAGAGCCTTCTCGGTCGGCGGGTTCAGCTCCGCGGGGTGATTGAAGTGGACGTTGACGAAGACAGGATGGTACCTGGCGATCATCTTGCAGAGGTCCGCGGTGATCCGCTCGGGCAGGTGATGGGGCACTCGCGTATGGATTCGGATGATCTCGACGTGCGGGATCTCCCGGAGTCTTTTGAGGAAGTGCTCGAGTCGGCGGTCCGAGAGCATGAGGGGATCGCCGCCGGAGAGGATCACGTCGCGGATTTCGGTATGCTCTTCGATGTACTTGAAGGCCGAGCTGAACTGATTCAACGGGATCTTCTCGGGGTCACCTACCTTGCGTCGGCGCGTACAGAAGCGACAGTAGGTGGCACAGACGGGGCTGACCAGGAAGAGGACCCGGTCGGGGTATCTGTGCGTGATGTTCGGGACGGGCGAATCGTCGTCCTCGCTCAGGGAATCGACGATGCCGTCGAGAACCTCGTTCTCTTCTGGCGTGGGCACATACTGCTGCCAGAAGGCGTCGCCGACCTGCTCGATGGCTTTGAGTGCCGCCGGCGTGATTCGCAGATTGAACTTGTCGATCGCTTGCTGGACGGCTTCGCGATCGATGTTCTCTTCGCCGAACATCTCGATGAGCTGGTCAACGCTCGTAATGCTCTTTTTGAGCACCTGTTGCCAGTTCGCCATAGTCGTTTCACCTCGGTCGAATCATGAGTCCTGAGACGCGAGCCAGGGCAATGAACCCCCGCTCCCCCCACCGTGTCCCTTCGTCCTCACTTCTCGCTACTCAATCTCCTCGCGAAGGAACTACTACTTGAAGAACTTCGCATAGGTGACTCGATCGTCACCCTCATCGTAGAAGTCGGCGATTCGCGCGACTTCATCGTAACCGCACGCCAGATAGAAATGACGGGTCGCCGAGTAGTCGTCGCGCGACGACGTCTCGATCACACACATGCGCGCCCCCGCCGAGCGCAATTCCCGCTCCAGACGCTTCATTAAACCGCGGCCGACTCCGCAGCCCTGAAAGCGCGGATGCACGGCGATCCAGTAGAGATCCCAGGTGTCCACCGTGCACGGCGTCGACCCGAAAAAGCTGAAACCCGCCAGCTCTTCCGGCCCGGCGAAGGCGGCCAGGCCCGAGTAGTCTCGGCCAGGTGCTTCACAGAAGGCGTCGAAGACCTCGAGCGCGACGTCCACCTCGTCGGGCCGAAACACCCCGGTCGCCGCCACCAGCTCGCCCAGCTGCGCCCGATGATGCGTTTCGGGTGGACGCCACTCGAGGGCGATCTCGGTCTCTCGTGCGGCCGGCATCAGGCGACCCCTTGTACCACGGTCACGGCCTCGAGAATCGTCCAGGGCGCCTCGGCCGAATCGTCGCTTTCGTGTCTGGCCAGCGCGTCGCCCACGATCCTGGCGATGAGCTCCTCGTAGGACCAGCCGGCCACTCGCGCCTGCCGTGCCAGTCCGGCATCAAACGACAGGTCCGGGTTAGGGTTGATGTCGATGACATACGGCGTGCCGTCGGCGGCGAGGCGGATATCGACCCTGGCGTATCCGCTTCCACCCATCAGCCGCCAGACCCGGCCCGCCAACCGCTGCAGTTCCTCCGCCTGCCCCTGGGGCAGCGGCGCAGGACAGACCGGAACCGTGCCGATGAAGTCCGTGCTCTCCGGGTTCCACTTGGCCGCGAAGGAGACGATGGGCGGCGATCCCTCCGGGAGGGTGCTGAAATCGATCTCGGCGGCCGGGAGCAGGGAGTCGCCAACGATCGCGAGATTGATCTCGCGGCCAGCGACGAACTCCTGGATCACGACCTTGTCCCAGTGCTGGCGGACGTGCTCGATCGCGGCGAGCGCCTCGGGGACAGAATGCACTACCGACGTCGAATGCACGCCGTTGGAAGCATCGTCTGCCGCCGGTTTGACGATGGCTGGAAAGCCATCGAAGTCGTGCGGGAGCGAGTGATTGCCGTCCACAACGATCCAATCCGGCACGCTGACGCCGTTTGACCGCAGGATCGCTGAGCAGCGGTCCTTATGGAGACAGAGGAGGAGAGCGGTGGCGGACGCGCCGGTCATGGGGATGTCGAGCAATTCAACGGCGCCGGCCGCCAGGAACTCCCCGTCGGCGCTCCCTCCGATGGTCTCACAGAGGTTGAAGGCGAGCGCGAAGTCGCGATCCATGAGCCGCTGCAGCCAATCGCGGATCTTGTCTTCTTGGAGGCGAAGCTCGACGGGCTCGTAGCCGAGGGACGCGAGCACATCCATGATCCCTTGGGTGGACTGCGCCGGTGCGGTGGAATCGCCGGACGCATGCGCTTCGGCATAGTGGTCGACGAGTACAGCGATGCGCTGGGCGGCCGCGCCTGCAGCCTCCTTTTCGCCGAACCTGACGGCCTCGGTCTCGCTAGGCGGGGACTCGTAGGTCATAGCGCGCGGCGGCGGCTCGCAGGACCGACAGGATCACGTCGTCGAACGTGAGGCCGGCAGCCCGTGCCGCCTTTGGGTAGCACGAGTTCTCTGCAGGGTTCGGAATGACGCCCGGCAACGGGTTCACCTCCAGGATATGAGGATCGCCTTTCCCGTCGCAGCGGACATCGATCCGAGCCCAATCGCGACAGCGGAGACTCCTGAACGCTGCCATCGCAATCGCTTCGATACGGTGCTGCAATTCCGGCGTGCACCGGGCCGGACAGTGGAAGATGTCCAACGGCCTGTCGGGGCGGTCCCAGATCCACTTGGACTCGAACCCGTAGACGGGATGGACACCGCTGGGTAGCGCTCCAAAGTCCAGCTCCACGATCGGCAGAACTCGCCCGTCACCGTCGTTGCCGAGGACCGCCACGGTGAACTCGCGTCCCGCGAGGAACCTCTCGACGATGGCTGGCTCGCTGTACCGTTCGACCACCCGGGCGACTTCGGCTTCGACGTCGGGCCGGGTGGCACAGAAGGATCGCTGGGTGATGCCCTTACTCGAGCCTTCGTGAAGCGGCTTCACGATGACCGGCAGCTCAATCGAGCGGCTGACGTCTTCAGGGCTCTCCACCACTTGGAACTCGGGCGTGGGTATTCCGTGATGTATCAGGGTCTCTTTCGTCCGCGCCTTGTCGAGGCAGATCCCCATGGTCAGAGGGTCGCTGCCTGTGTACGGAATACCCCAGAACTCGCAGAAGGCGGGCACGTGGGCTTCTCGGCTGGGGCCGCCCATGCCTTCGGCGAAGTTGAACACTATGTCGGGCCTGGCCGAGCGCAGCTTGGCCGGAAACTCGGAGTCGGCCTCCAGGCGGATCACCTCGCCAGCAGCGGCGAGGGCGTTCTCGATCGCCGCGATCGTCTCCTCGTCGTCCCACTCGGCGTAGGTGTCGGCAAGCGCGGCCTGGTCGCCCGTGACGGCGGACGCGCCGTTGGTCGGGGAGGGCTGGGTACTGGGAGGCTGATCCGGGGGAGACTCGTTCACGGCCGACGATCCGTCCTCGACCGTCGGCTTCAGATTAAACGCGAATCCGATGCGGAACCCATTCGCGCGGTAGTCTACTGGTGAGCTGGGAGCTAGCCGTGCTCCTGAGCTTCCTATCGTACATCCTCCTGCAAAAGTTCATCGGGCGTCGCCGCGCTTGAGGCTAAAAAAATTTTTGCGTCATCCCCACCCGCGCCGCACAAATCGAACGACTCGCATCAAGATATGAACAAAATAAAAAAAAGGAAAGACTTTTGTAAACACTTTCGATGGGAAACATCTGACTCTGGAGTCCGGGAGATCTGCCGGAGGAGAACGCGCGAGCGATCCGCGCGCGATTTGATCACGGTCGCGGCATCGACTAGCTTGGTCGCTCGGTGCTCACGTGAATCGAAACTCCTCCACCCGCATGGGCGAGCGATGAAGCAGCAGGGGGAAGATGGTCATCGCATCACAGTCACCTGCGATTTCGCCTCAGGGGCGGTTTCCTACAACATATATATAGGTTTTGGGCTGTTGGACCGCGCCGGCCGGCTGATCGCGGAGGCCTGCCCGGCCCACCGCTACGCCGTGGTGAGCGACAGCCGGGTCGCCGATCTGTACGCCGGGCGGTTGCTCGAGAGTCTGAAGAGCGCGGGGTTGGACGGCACGCTTTTCGGGTTCGCGGCCGGAGAATGGAACAAGACCCGGGAGACGTGGGGCGAGCTCACCGACGGGATGCTGCGGTCGGGGTTCGGTCGCGACTCGGCGGTGATCGCCCTGGGTGGCGGTGTTGTCGGTGACCTGGCGGGGTTCGTCGCCGCGACCTACATGCGCGGTCTGCCGGTCGTTCAACTCCCGAGCACGCTGCTGGCGATGCTCGACAGCTCGGTCGGTGGCAAGACCGGCGTCGATACGGCGGCGGGAAAGAACCTGGTGGGTTCCTTCCACCAGCCGCGCCTGGTGCTCATCGATCCCAGCCTGCTGACCACATTGCCCGAGCCGCAGCTGATCGCCGGCCTGGCCGAGGCGCTCAAGCACGGACTGATCGTCGACGCCTCTTACTTTGAGAAATTGGCGGTGAATCTCGAGAGGATCTACGCCCGCGATTTGGATCTGCTCTCCGATATCATCGCTCGGTCGGTGGAGATCAAGGCGGAGGTGGTGAGCCGGGATGAGCGGGAGTCGGGATACCGTAGGATCCTCAACTTCGGCCACACGATCGGCCATGCCCAGGAGTCGATTTCCGGCTACGGCTGGTTGCACGGTGAGGCCGTGGCGGCAGGCCTGGTCTTGGAGTCGGCGATCGGCGAGGCCGTCGGCGTCACCGAGGCCGGCACTGCAGCCCGGGTCCGAGAGGTGTTGCTGGAAGCCCGCTTGCCCGTCGAGTTGGATTCCGACGTCGAGCCGGGCCAATTCTTTAAAGTCCTGGAGGTGGACAAGAAGCGTGAAGGCAGCCGCACGAGGTACACCCTGCTCAAGGAGATCGGCCAGGTGGCCGGTACGGCAGCCGAAGGTTGGACGCGGGAGGTCGCGGACGAGGTGGTCGGATCGGTGCTGTTTGGTCAGCGACCCGGCGGGGTTTGACGCCCGGTCCCGATTTTGGCAGATTTTCAAGCTTTCGGGGACCTTCGCTGGGGGAGTGGAACCATCGTAAAGGAAGCCCGTGTCACAGACGTGTCGGTGCGCGAACTGCTCGCGCGCCGTGCCGCGGAGCACCCCGACCGGCCCTTCGTGAGGTACGGTGGGGAGACGCTCAGCTACGGGCGCACCCTAGCCCAGGCAGACTCCCTGGCGGCCGCGCTGCACAATCTGGGCGTCGGGGTTGGGGACCGTATCGCCATCGATCTTCCGAACGGGCCGGAGTTCGTGGTGTCGGCGCTCGCGGCGGCGAACCTGGGGGCGGTGATCGTACCCCTGAACCCCGCCTATTCGGCGCACGAGTTGCAGTTCATGCTGCGGAACTCCGAGGCGTCGGCCGTGATCGCGGTCGAGGAATTCGAGGGTCTCGACTATCTAGAGCTGTTCGAGCGGATGCAGTTCAGCCTTCCTGACCTGCAGTACATCGTGACCGTTGGGAAGGAAGATCTGTGGTACGACGACCGGATCTTTCAGTTCGAGGACCTGCTGTCGAGCGGGGAAGGGAAGAGCTACCCCGAGGGTGTCGCCGCGTCTGCCGATGACGTGTACGCGATCCTTTATACGGCAGGCACCACGGGAAAGCCCAAGGGTGTCATGCTGACGCACGCGAACCTGCTGAAGGTAAACGTCGCTACGGCGGACGCTCTGGGGCTGACCGGGGAGGACGCGGCGCTGATTACCGTGCCGATGTTCAACATATTTGGCCTGGGTGCGCTGCTCTCGGCCTTGAGCGTGGGAGCCAGCGTGGTGCTGATGGAGAAGTTCGACGCCGACGAGTCGCTAGAGCTGGCGGCGGCCACCCGAGCCACGGCGCTCTTTGGGGCGCCTTCGATGTTCGCGATGCAGCTGCGCAGCGACGCACTGAGCCGGCTCGATCTTTCGCACCTGCGGACGGGACTCGTGGCTGGCGCGCCGGTCCTGGATAAACTCGCCCGAGACATCCGGGAGCAGTTGGCGCCCGGTGTCGAGATTGCCTACGGCTTGACGGAGACGTCGCCGACGGTGTCGATTACACAGGGCACGGATCCAGCGGAAAAGCGCAATTTCACAGCGGGCCGGATCCTGAACGGCGTCGAGGCGCGGGTCCTGGGCGAGAAGCATGAGGTGCTACCGGTTGAGTCGATCGGCGAGTTGGCGGTGCGCGGCGTAGGTGTGATGAAGGGATACTACCGGCAGCCGGACGAGACGAGCCGATCGCACACGGAAGACGGCTTTTTCCTGACCGGCGATATCGGGATGGTGGACGAGGACGGCTTCGTACACGTAGTCGGTCGCAAGAAGGACACGATAATTCGCGGCGAGAACGTGATCTATCCGCGTGAATTGGAGGACTTGCTGCGGATCCATCCCGCCGTGCTGGACACCGCCGTCGTCGGTGTCGAGGACGAAGTCTTAGGCGAGCTCGTTTGCGCCTGCATTCTACCCGTAGAAGGCGCGATCGTCACCGGGGCGGAGATCAAAGACTTCTGCCGGGGACGCGTCGCACAATACAAGGTCCCCGACCTTGTTCGTTTCGTGGATACGTTCCCCATGACGGGGAGCGGTAAGATCCGGCGCGTCGAGCTGGCGCGAATGGTCAGAGCGGAACAGGCCGCGCGCCGGATATAGTCGAGCTGTTGAGCGCATCGTCCGGCTGAACGCCCGGGCGGCAGGATATCGGAAGCACCCGCTCGGCACGGCTGCTGGGATCTGACAGAACACAAAGCACTCTGTCGTCGGCGCCGTTGCCAAACCCTCGCGGAAGTCCTTCCGATGGATCTTATCACTGCCCCTCGCGCATCTTCGCTGGCGACGCTCTCTACGGCGTAATGTGTTGTTCTATAGGGAGTTATGAGGGGCATGGAAAATCAACAGGACCCAACGGCTCAGCGGGTCGAGACCCGACCCGACGCCGACGAAACCCATCAGGCCGCACTGCTCATCGATTTCGACAACGTGACGATGGGAATCCGGTCGAACCTCGGCCAGGAGCTGCGGAATCTTCTCAACTCGGACGTGATACGCGGCAAGGTGGCGGTGCAACGTGCCTATGCCGACTGGCGGCGATATCCGCAGTACATCGTGCCGCTGTCAGAGGCGTCGCTCGACTTGATCTTCGCACCGGCCTACGGCTCGTCGAAGAAGAATGCGACCGACATCAGGTTGGCGATCGATGCGCTCGAGCTCGTCTTCATCCGGCCCGAGATCCGGACGTACATACTGATGTCGGGCGACAGTGACTTCTCGAGCCTGGTTCTCAAGCTGAAAGAGTACGGAAGGTACGTGATCGGAGTGGGAATCCAAGAATCGAGCTCCGACCTGTTGGTGCAGAATTGCGATGAATATTACAGCTATTCCGCCCTTTCCGGCCTCAGCAAGACCGGAGACGAGCCGCTGGAAAGCCATGACCCCTGGGCGTTGGCGGAGAAGGCGGTGAGCAAGATGGTCGAGCGCGGCGACACGATGAGGTCGGACAGGTTGAAGCAGGTCATGCTCGAGATCGATCCGACCTTCAACGAGAAGGAACAGGGATTCAGCAAGTTCAACCGATTCGTCGTCGAGGCGGCGTCGCGAGGCCTGGTCTCGATCCAGAAGATGGAGAACGGGCAGTACGGAGTGGCGCCGGCCGAGACGGGTAAGGGAGCTGGGGAAGCGAGGCCCGAAAAGCGCGAGCCTAGAGGCCGTCGCCGGTCCGGTGGCAGGCGCGAGGCAGAGAGAGAAAAAGGCCGTGAGCGCGGTGAGGCGCCGGTCAGTGGCACGCGCCGGGCCCGGGCCAAGCTGACGATGCGATCGGCGCTCGAGCTGCTCGACCGTGCGCTCGATTCTCTTTTGGAGACACCAACCAGCTCTGTGCGAGATAGCGACGTGAAGCGCAAGCTCCTCGAGGTCGACCCGCATTTCGACGAAGGGGAGCTCGGCTTCAGCAAGTTCAGCAAGTTCCTGCAGGCGGCAGAGGAGCAGGGTGCAGTTGCTCTGACTCGGGGGCCGAACGGCAACTACCACGTCTCGCGCCGAAAAGGGAAGAAGCCGGATGCCCGGCCAAAAGCCGAGCCGGAAAAACCCTCGGAGGCGGCTGCGGGCACCATGCAGCGCCTGGCGCGCTTCTTCTTCGGCAGTGGAGCGGAGGAGCCGGAGAAACCGAAGGAGCCGGCGAAAGCGAAGGAGCCGGAGAAAGCGAAGGCGTCGGAGAGACCGAAAGCGTCGGAGAGGCCGAAGGCGTCGGAGAGACCGAAGAAGCCGGCTGAAGGGCCCCGTGAGGCCAGAGCCCGGCGTGGAGAGCCGGCGCGGCGTGCCCCGAGTGGGCCGCCCAAGGGCAAGAAGGGTGGCCGACCGCCCCGAGGCGCCGGGGAGCGATCGGCGGAGCCCGAGCAGCGCCGGGGCCAGCGAGGCGGTGCTCGAGCGGCCAGGGCGGAAGGCCCGGGTGTGGGGTCGGGCGAGCGCGCCCCTCGCGGTCGACGAGGTGAGCCGCGTGCGGAAACCGACCGCCGTGAGGCGGAGCGGAGACCGAGGCCTGGCCGCCGCGAGGAGGCCGCCGCGCCGCAGACGACTCCGTTGGTGAAGTCCGAGACGCCGATGCCGCCGGTGGTCGAGGAGCGGTCCAGCGTCGAGGAGGCGGCAGCCCCGGCCAGCTTGCTGCGGGAGGAGCGGGGGGAGGACGTCGGGGCGGTGAGCACGCCAAAGGCCGGACGGGAAGCGGAAGTGGCGAAAGCAGAGGCCCCCCCAGCCGTGTCGCCGGCCGCGCAGCCGGGAGCTCCACGCGGAACGATTCGGGGCCGCTGGGGGAGCCGCGGGCGTTATCGGCCGTCGCAGGCGCCGCCGCCGATCTTCGAGGGCCAGAAGTCTAAAAAGCAGCAGACGGAGCGGCCCGGTCGTCCGGAATCTGCTTCCGAGACCGGGGCGTCGGTCGAACCCGACGCGGGGTCTCAGGCGATCATGTCTAGATTGAGGGGCTATTCCGGTGTCGGGGAGCGCACGGCCGAGACGCTGGTGGAGGCGTTTGGATCGGACCTGTTCCGCGTGCTCGATGAGGAGCCGGATCGTGTGCGCGAGGTTCTCTCGGATCGGCGGGCGGAGCAGGTACTAGAGGCGCGGCGCCGCGAGGTCGAAACACAGCGAGAGTGAGTCGCCGCTACCCGCCTCTTCCTGTCGCATTCTTCGAGCGCAGTGCGGAAGCCGTCGCTCGGGAGTTGTTGGGCGCCTATCTGGTGTCCGACTTCGGTGCTTGCCGTTGTGTCAGCCGCATCGTGGAAACCGAGGCCTACCCGGGTCCGCACGATCCCGCCAGCCACGCGTCTGCAGCCATCGGGCGCACGTCACGCAACGACCCCATGTTCGGGCCGCCGGGAACGGCCTACATCCACCTGAACTACGGCCTCCATTGGTGCCTAAACGCGGTCGTCGGCGCCGAGGGCTTTCCCTCGGCGGTGTTGATCCGGGCAGTGGAGCCGATCGAGGGCCTCGAGCTGATGCGAGCCCGGCGCTCGGGCCGTCGCGACCACGAGCTGACGTCCGGGCCCGGCAAGCTGACCCAGGCGATGGGGATTACGCAGGAGTTGCAGCGCCACGATCTGACGGTGGGGCCACCGCTCTTCGTGGCGTGCGGGGAGCCTGTGGAGGACGCCGACGTCGTGCGAACAAAGCGCATCGGGGTCTCGAAAGGCGTAGACGAAGACTGGCGTTACTACGACGGCCGGAGCCCCTACGTGAGTCGCAGAACCCGGCGCGCCGCCGGGCGTTGAGCGATCAGACCGGTTCGGGCGCGCCCGCCCCCGTCTTGAGAAGCCGGCGGAGCAAGAAGGCGAGAATCAGCGCCAGAGCGAATGCGCACACTACCGTGGGTCCGGTGGGGAAGTCGGTGAGATAAGAGGCGTAGAGTCCGAACACGGTAGCGAGGGTTCCTGCCGACCAGGCGATGGCGAGCAACCTGCCGGGGCGGTCGGTGAACAGGAAGGCGATCACCGCCGGGATGACGAGGAAGCTGAAGACCAGCAGCACTCCGGCGATCGCCACCGAAGACGTGACGACGACACCGAAAAGTGCGTAGAAGAGAAAGTCCCACTTCTTGATCGACCAGCTGCGTCGCTTCGCCTCACCCGGCTGCATCGATATGGTGATAAAACGGTCCCGCAGCAGCCAGTGGATTGCGCCGATCACCGCGTAGACGATCGCCGTCCTCCCGATCTCCGGCCAGCTGACCCAGAGCAAGCTGCCAGAAAGCAGTTCCTCGACGTGTTCGGAGCCGCGGGGGGCCTGCGCGGCGAGCAGGATCGTCATGGCCGAGGCGACGACATAGACGATTCCGATGATCGCCTCCTGCGGCACGTAGGTGTGCTGCATCCGCGACACGCTGAAGAGGCCGGCAGCGATCAGGGTCGCGG
Source organism: Gemmatimonadota bacterium (assembly GCA_039588155.1). Taxonomy (GTDB): domain Bacteria; phylum Gemmatimonadota; class Gemmatimonadetes; order Palauibacterales; family KS3-K002; genus JBDHGH01. Next base: position 10,448 of record JBDHAI010000028.1, read on the forward strand.
CGATGCCGATCGCGTAGCCGGCCGCGGGTTCGGGTATGCCGAGCCCGTCAGCGAGAATCTGGGAGAGACCTAAACCAGCCGCGGCCCAACCGAGGGCGGCAACCTGGGCGAGGGCGAGGTCGACGAAAATGACGCCGCGGGCGATGATGTGGATACCTAGATATCCATGGATTCCTACCAGAATCAAGGCGGCCACGAGGGCCGGAAGCATCAACTGCAGCATCTCTGCCTCTCTAGGGCCAACGGTTGCGACGTCGGCGCCGGGCGACGGTTGTCACGAGTGCTGAGGCGGCCGCACCGCTATTACTCGCGACCTCCAGCCGACGCAAGCTCATTCGTCTTTGTGCTCGCGCCGTCGGTCGAGCGCCAGAAACGCGTCCGACAACGCGGACACCCAAAGATCGATCAGATCGAAATACGTATCCACGCCGTCGGCACCCTCGACATGCTCCGGCACGACCACTGCGCGGGCATTCGTCCGGGACGCGACACGCTCGACCTGGCTAGAGCTGTAGTAGTTGGCGGCCAAGAGCACCGGGATGTTCTGCTCACGCATTGTGGTGATGACTCTGTTCAAGTGGCCGGGCGACGGTGGTATGCCGGGCTTCGGTTCTATGTAGACCGCGCAGGCGATGCGGAAGCGGACGCTAAAGTACGCCCAGTTACGGTGATAGCAGGCCATGCGGCGATCGCGGAACGGCGCGGCTACGGCCATCCAGCCACCTATGTACTCGGTGAGCGGCTTCCCCTGAAACTGTTGCGCGCTCGCGAACTCCCATAGCTCGTAGCTGCTTGCCAGCCTCAGCACGACATCGGCTCCTAGCATGTCGACGAATTCGTCGCCAAAGGTCGAGCGCAGAATGCGATTCTCGAAGCGACGGTAGTTCTCCTCATAAGCGGCTCTGTTGGCTGGATCGACCCTGTTCAAACCTGCCAGGATGTTACGAGCGATGGCGATACCATTAACCGGGTCGGTATGTATGTGTGGGTTCCCGAAGACGTGCACGTCGCCGCCGGCGCGGGAGACGTCCTCGGGAATCTCGAGCAGCGTAATGCCCGAGTAGACAGGAATGTGGCCCGGTGCGCCCTCGACGACCTTCGGGTTACGAGCACGGTCGATGATCGCAGGGGTCCACAGCTCCAGATCTAGACCCGTCACCACGAAGATGTCGGCACTTCCGACCGCCGCCGCGAAGCTCGGGCGCGGATTGACGAAATGGGGATCCTCATCCCCTCTGGCTATTGCCGATACCTCCGCCAGCTCGCCGGTGAGCTCCCGAGCGATCGCCGCGTAGGTGGGGAGCGTCGTGACGACGCGGAGTTTCTCTTGCGCCCGTGCTGGCTCGGGTACGCCGAGGACTGCGGCGGTGACCGCCAGCGCCAGCCACGCATTCTTGATATGCGGCCTTCTCCCGGCTTGTCGATTGTTCATCCTCGCGCTCCTCGTATCCTCGAGAGTCTCGCCGTCGGGGCCGAGACCGAGAATCCAACGCACTCAGTACGTTTCATGTTTGTGCGGGCCGATGGCCCAGACGACCTGCGCTGTCAGCGTGTGGCTACCGTTCAGGCCGTTGGGCTTAACATAGTTGTACTGCAGTCTCAAGTAGACCCACTCGCTCTGCCACCAGGTGAGCGCGGGTACGAGCATATAGATGGTCGGATCATCGCCGTAATCGTCGAGGTAATCGAATCGCAGGCCGACCACCCAACGTCGGTTGAACCGGTAGTTACCCTGCAAATAGCCGCCGTTGCCGTCGAGGGACGGGAGTGCAGAGTCTTTCCGAGCGAAGTAGTACTCGCCGGCGATACGCAGGTCGCGGTACAGCGCCCGCCCGGGCGGTCGCCAACGGAAGAGGGCGAAGATGTTGATTAGACTCGACTTGAGGCTCGCCTCGGGATTCTCGCCGTAGACCGCCGCAGCGCCCAGCTCCAGGTAGCTCGCCGCGCTGAGATCCCAGAAGCTCGAGAGGCTTCCAAGAAACGCCAGGCGGTCGCCGCCGTCGAACAGCGCGTCGTTGCCAGCCGTCGCGACCTCGAGCGTCAGCGTCTGGACGCTGGGGCCCGCCACCAGGGGCGGCGCCACCAGCGATACGCCGGTCTCGATCAGGCCATCGTCGCCCAGAAAGGCGAGCGTCGGCAGCGGGCGGCCGACCTCGAGCAGGGCGTGAGTATGCCAGCGGTTGTACAGTCCAATCTGCTGCCGGAACTTGCCGGCCTTGACCCCAAAGTTGGCAGGTAGACCGACCCAGTAGAGGTATCCTTCCTCGATGCCAAAGCCCGAATGGGCGTGACCTCCCTCGCCCTCTTCTTCCGCCTCTTCGCTCAGGCCGGCGATGCGAAACTCCTCCTCGTAGGCCACGAAGATCTTGGTGCGCGTGTAAGGATCGAGCGCCGCCTCGAAGGCGAATTCGAACTCGCGAGGCACGGCCGTCAACAGGTTGTCCTCAGCCGCCGGTGCCAGATACTGCCCCAGCACGTCGCCGGTCACGCTGATCTCAGGGTTGAGGATGTTCAGGTTGCGGGTTCGACTTTGCGCGGGCGTCGTATCCTGAGCTGGTTGCGTGCCGGCTGCGGCCCGAGCGGCAGCGCGTAAGGCTTCGAGTTCTTGTGCGGCGGTCGTTACCGCGCTGTCGGCTCCCGGGCCGCGGGCCAGCGCCGTCAGCAGGCTATCGAGACGCGCCTCAAGCTCGCGAATGCGAGCTTCGAGGCTGTCCGCTCTCGCCGCCTCTTGGGCGGGAAGCGCGATCGGCGTGGCGACAGCGAAGGACAGAGCCGCGGCTGCGCCGAGAATGAGCCGCCTTCCGGTCATGGTCTTCATCCGTGTTCCTGCATTTCCGCAAATGGCCACCCTGCCCGACGGGCCAGGTCGACATCCGTGTCAGATTGTGTCTCAGCGACTAAGAGTCCGCTTTACGCGGGGTCGGAGGGGCGCGGGCAAGTTGAAGCCGAAGTTCCCGATCGATGTGGACGACGCTCTCGCCGTTAGGTTGCTTGACAGTGCAGAAGGGTAGTGACAGGTCGGGTGTGGAGGGTGCGTCTGACCAAGGGGCCCGGTAAACGAGCAAACAGAGACGGTGGTCGTGCGCCTGGGCGCCACAACCACTGTGCTCGGCCTTGACCTGATGGGTGGTCGTGAGGACGGTGCGGAAGTCGAGCGCCGCTCTGACCCCCATGACCGCTGGCAAGATGACCAGCAGCTGGAAAGCGATCAGTCGCCGGGTTGGTCTTTGCATCTGCATGCTAAGCGGAAGGCTATGCTTTCGCGCCGGCCGGTGTCAAGCACATGTGTATTGCTGCGCCACCGAGATGCGACCTATCTTTGTGCCGCCGTGCAGGCAGCTCCTCCACACCCTATCCCGAATAGATGCACACATGCCGGTGACGCTGTTACTCTTCGTCAGCAGCTTGGCTCAAGAGGCCAACCCGGGGGCGGCCGCTCCCGCGACGGCCATGTTCTTCGCTGCCTTTACGGCCCTCGGGATGCTGGCCGGCGTCTGGACGATCCGGCGCTTTGAGCCCTGGGCCGTTCGCCATACGGCGGAGCTCATCGCCTTTGCCTCCGGCCTGCTCGTGTCCGGAGCCCTCCTGCACCTGATCCCGCAATCTGCCGAGCTCGCCGGCCTGGATCGCGGTGCTTCTTGGGCCTTGTTCGCCTTCATCGTGTTCTACCTGCTGGAAGCGCACTTCATACCGCACGTTCGCGCCCGCGGCGAGACTCCTATCGAAGACCATCATCGCTTACACAATCACCACCGCCACTCCCACCACCTCGGGCCAGTCGTTCTGTTGGGGT
>JBDHAI010000029.1:0-14152 GCA_039588155.1 Gemmatimonadota bacterium
GTATCTCGGGTCAAACGCAGTTCGAGCGAACTGCGGGTGCCGACGTTGAGCAACTGTCGCTGATCGAGATCGAGTTCGTCCTCGTCCCCATCATACTCGTCGCGGAATAGCGAATACCTTAGAGAGAGCCGTGTCCAGCGGGCGCCGAGGAACGGTGTACCGACGATGACACTTCCGCCGGTCTGCCGCCTGCGGCCGAGGCCGACGTAGCTGAACTGGTCACGCGAGCTCCGCAGACTGACACCGAACGAGTTGCGACTGCCCAAGACCGCCGGATCGCTATAGCCGAGCTCGATGTCGTTTGTTCGACTTCCGAACACCCAGCGAAAGCGGCCCGACTTCGCCTGCCCAAACAGGTTCGGCTGCTCGTATCCGATGAAGCCAGCGACACCGGCCGACGGTGACAACGACGCGCCGAAGTTGATGTTCCCCGTCTGCTTCTCCTTCACCCTGAAGCTGACGTTGATGTTGCCCTTCTCGTTCGGGCGTATATCGAGGGCTTCGTTGGGTGGAAGCGGCTCGAAAAACCCCAAGCCCTGCATGGTTTGATAACTGGAGACCAGTCGCTCGTCGCCATATACATCGCCGGGAAGCAGTGTCAGACGATCACGGATCACGCGCTCGTGGGTGGTGGTGTTGCCGAGTATGTTGACCAGGCTCACGTAGGCCTGCTCACCCTCGGTGATCTCCCACTTGAGTCCAACACGTGGCAGCCCGTCTTCACCCTCGGGCAGACGCTCAACGATCGGATTGACCTGCGCATAGAGAAACCCGCTATTGCGATAGAGCTGTTGTACCTTTTCCGTCGCCTCGGACCATGCGTGCGTATCGAAGACCGGATCTCCCTTTTCACTCGAGCCGCCGATAAAGGGCAGGCGCGAGAGGAAGGAACCACCACCGCCGAGGGTGAGGCGGGACTCCAGGAACGGTGTGGGGAACTGCTCGTTGCCCTCGATCTGGAAATCTCTGATCCGATACTGCTTGCCCTCGTCTACCCGCAGAACCAGTATCGTCTTTCCGGTCTCGGGATCGACGATCATCGAGTCGCCCAGGACCTGGAAGTCGACGTAGCCACGCGAGCCGTAGAACTCGATCAGATCGATCTCCAGATCTTGATTGTATTCCTCCTGCCTGAACTCTCCGCTCTGCCACCACCAGAACCCCTCCGGCTTCACCGACATGGCGGAGATGACTTCGCCGTCGCCTAAAGCCTCGTTCCCCTCCACCTGCACGCCGGCGACGACCAGACGCCGCCCCTCATCCACCCTGATGATGAGGCGGTACTCGCCTTCCCTATCCGTCGGGACGAACGTCGTGTCGATCTGCGCCCTCACGTATCCCTTTTTGGAGAGCTCCGACTGGATTTGAACCTTCGCTTCGTGAATCTTCGCAGGAGCGAAGGGCGCGTTGGATGTCAGGCCGACCGTGTCGCGAATAGTGCCGGAGCTGATATGCTCCAACCCCTCGAATCGGTAGTTGAGTACGAACGGTCGCTCGACCACCTCGACGACGAGCGTGGCTCCGCTCGAGGCTAACTGCGTTGGCCCCTGCACCGCGTACACGCGGATGTCGTCGAACTGCTGAGTGGCGAAGAGTCGCTGGATACCGCGCTGGATGGTGGTGTAAGGAATGACGTCCCCTGGCCTGACCCCGAAGTCAGCCAGAACGACCGGCGTGGCCAAACGTTGGTTGCCTGTGACCCGTATCGAGTCGACCCGCACTGTGCGGTCGTCGCCCTGGGCCTGGGCAGACAGAGGGGAGGCCCTCGCGCCCATTCCGAGGAGGGCCGTGACCAACAGCAGGCGGGAGATGAACTTCACGTTGTAAATGACGATGACGAGAGAACGCTGAAGTCCAGTTTTTGGCCGTCGCTCGAAACGTCGACCTCTATCGTGTCTCCAGGCGCCAACTCGGCCATCAAGATCTTCTCCGACAGCGGATCCTCGACGAAGCGCTGGATGGCGCGCCTCAACGGGCGTGCCCCGTAGGTCGCGTCGAATCCGTGCTCCACCAGGAACCCCACTGCCGCGTCCGTCAGCTGGAGTTTCAGCGCCTCTTCCTCGAGTCGCGCTCGAACGTCGCGCATCAGCACGTCGACGATCTCTCTGATGTGCTCCTTGCTCAGCGGGTGGAAGACAACGACTTCGTCCAGGCGGTTCAGAAACTCCGGATTGAACACCTTCTGGATCTCGTCTTTGACCCGCGCTGCCATGTCCTCGTAGCTGGCTTGGGCGTCATCCTGCAAGTGGAAGCCGACGCCGCCACCCTTGACGATATCGCGTGCCCCCACGTTGGAGGTCATAATGAGAATTGTGTTCTTGAAGTCGATGACCCGTCCGTAGTTGTCCGTGATGCGGCCGTCATCGAGTATCTGAAGCAAGATATTGAAGACGTCGGGGTGAGCCTTCTCGATCTCGTCGAACAGGACCACGCTGTAGGGCTTGTGTCGAACCGCCTTCGTCAGGGCTCCACTGTCCTCATAGCCCACGTATCCCGGGGGTGCTCCGATCAAGCGGCTGACGGAGAACTTCTCCATATATTCCGACATATCGACCCGAATCAACGCGTTCTCGTCCGCGAAGAGGAAGCGGGCCAGCGCCCGAGCCAATTCCGTCTTACCGACTCCCGTCGGTCCGCTGAAGATGAACGAGCCGATGGGCCGGTTGGGGTCCTTTAGACCCGCTCGACTGCGGCGGATCGCTCGACTGATACCTTCGATCGCCTCGTGCTGACCGACGACCTGTTTGTGCAGCTCGTCCTCCATGCGCAACAGCCGGTCGGTCTCACCCTCTTGAAGTCGCGTTACCGGGATGCCCGTCCAGCGCGAGACGATGAACGCGACGTCTTCCTCGGTGATCGTCGGGCGCAGAGTGCGTCGCTCCTCTTCCCACTCCTCTTTGCTCCGCCGGATCTCGGACTGAAGTTCGCGTTCTCTGTCCCTTAGCTCCGCCGCCTTCTCGAAGTCTTGCTCGCGGATCGCACCGTCCTTGGCGTTGCCGATGGTCTTCAGTTTCTCTTGTAGATCAGCAACGTCGGGTGGCGGGACTTGAACTGAGAGATGGACTCTCGCACACGCCTCGTCGATGACATCGATCGCCTTGTCCGGCAGGTAACGGTCGGTGATATAGCGCTCCGACAACTTGGCGGCATCGATCAACGTGAGCTTCGGCAACGTCACTTTATGGTGGTCTTCGTACCGCTGCTTCAGGCCGTCGAGTATCTCGATCGTCTCGTCTACCGATGGCGGATCGACCGTCACCGTCTGAAAGCGACGCTCCAGCGCACCATCTTTCTCGATGTACTTACGGTACTCGTTGAGCGTCGAGGCCCCGATGCACTGCAGCTCGCCGCGCGCTAGAGCCGGCTTCAGCATGTTGGAGGCGTCGATAGCTCCCTCCGCAGCACCCGCCCCGACCAGAGTGTGGACTTCGTCGATAAAAAGTATGACATCACGGTTCTGGGCGATCTCGTTCATGACGGCCTTGAGCCGCTCCTCGAACTGACCTCGATACTTCGTACCGGCGATTACCGCCGCCATGTCGAGCGCCAGCACGCGATGGCCCTTTAGACTGTCAGCCACCTCGCCTCGTGAGATCAGCTGCGCCAGACCTTCCACGATCGCGGTCTTGCCGACGCCGGGTTCGCCGATCAGAACCGGATTGTTCTTCTTCCGCCGCGAGAGGATCTCCATCACACGCTCGATCTCCTTCTCACGACCGATCGTCGGGTCCAACTCGCCGCTCTTCGCCAGCTCGGTCAGATCGCGGCAGAAATGGTCGAGTGCGGGGGTCTTGGACTTCTTCTCACCCTTGGGGCTGGCCGCGACACCGCTGACCTGGCCCGGACTCGGCATATCAGTGCCCAGCAGCTTCAGGGTCTGGTCGCGGGCCTGCTCCAACGTCACGCCCAGCGACTCCAGCACCTGCGCGGCCACACCTTTTTCCTCGCGCAGCAGGCCCAATAGCAGGTGCTCGGTTCCCACATAGCTGTGGCTCATCTCCCGGGCCTCGGCCACAGCGAACTCCAGCACCTTCTTGGCGCGCGACGTGTAAGGGAGTTCCCCCATCGTCGCCCCAGCCTTGCCCTTGCGGACCTGCTCCTCCGTCCGCTCCTGGATCTGATCGAGATCCACGCTGAGGTTCATCAGCACCGCCGCCGCGACGCCCTCACCCTCCCGGATGAGGCCGAGCAGAATGTGCTCCGTGCCGACGTAATCGTGCTGGAGGCCGATGGCTTCCTCTCGGGCCATCGCCAATACCTTCCGCACTCGATCGGTGAAATTGTAGTTCATCGCACCCTCATCGCACCCCGAGTCTGATCCCCCCACTCACAAACAATCTATACCCCCGCCTAGGGTTCCGCGTCCGCGAGGGCTGCGCGCACATAACTCGCCCGTTGAAAGTCGATTTCAGCGGCAGAGAGCGTCGTGTCGCTCGCCTCCTCCAAGTGTGCATTCTGGGCGAAGACCATGGTTCTATTGAGACTAGGTACCCTGGGCCCCGGCAGAAGTTTCAGAGACAGGCCCAATCTAACACCTGAGAGCAGGTTCATCATCTCGTCGAAGCCGAGAGACCGGGCGTGACGCAGAAGCCCATAAGCGCGCCAGACCTTGTCCTCGATGACATGGGGCGCATCGCGTAGCAAGACCGAGCGTGCCTGCTGTTCGTAGCCCACGACCTGACCGACGATCTTCTGCAGGTGATCGATCAGATCCTCCTCGCTCTTACCGAGGGTGGTCTGGTTCGAGACCTGGAAGAAGTTGCCGATCACTTCGGAGCCCTCGCCGTACAGGCCCCGGAAGGTGAGCCCGACCTGTGCAATACCCTGCAGAACCTTGTTGATTTCCTTGGTCAAGACCAGGCCCGGCAAGTGAATCAGCACCGAGGCCCTGAGTCCGGTGCCACAGTTTGTGGGACAGGAGGTCAGGTGTCCGAACTCATGGTGAAACGCATACGGCAGCTCTGTACCTAGGTCCTCGTCCAGTGAGTCGACCAAATGCCACGTCGCTTGCGGGCTGAAACCGCTGGTCAGGCTCTGCAGACGAAGGTGATCCTCCTCGTTGATCATCAGCCCGACCGGCCCTTGGCTCGACGCCACCAACGCCGCGGAGGAGGTCGATCCCCCGTTCCCTTCACCCAGGAGCTCACGGCTCACCAGGTGTCGTTCCAGCAGGACCTGGCGTTTCCGCGACTCTAGCTGGTCGATCTCGACCAGGACGCCGTCGGTGAGATGGGTGGTGCGGCTGAGCACCTCGCGGACGGTCGCCAAGATGGCCGCCCGATCCGACGGCTTCGCCCTGACCGAGAAGGGGTAACCTTGCAGGTTGCGGGCGATGCGAACCCGGGTGGAGAGCACGATATCGCTGTGCGGCCCACTGGCGTCCAACCAGTTCAACCCGAAGTCGGGCATCGAGGCGAAGTCGAAATCTCTCATAGCTCGATCGCGGCCTCGAGGTCACGAATCTGATCCCGAATCACCGCAGCGCTCTCGAAGTCCTCCGCCTCCACCGCCCGCTGAAGCTTGCGCCGCAGACCGACCAGCCGTGCGCTCCGGTCCGCCTCCGTCGATTCCGGCGGCACATACACTTTCCCGAGGTGGTGTGTCGAGCCGTGGATGCGTCGAAGGATCGCACGCAGCTGCGTCTCGTAAATGGAGTAACAGTGTGGACAGCCGAGACGGCCGGTGCGCCGAAAGTCGTCCACCGTCGTGTGGCAGTAGCTGCAGGGGCCCGCGACGGCAGACTCCTCATCTGCCAACGCGGCCTGGCCCATCGAAGCGAGAAAATCGTTCAGCGGCAGCGTCTTGCCCGCTGCGCCGCCTCCCAGACCCTTCTCCGCCGCACAAGCCGGGCAGAGGTTGAGCGTGGTCATCTCGTTCTCCACGATCTGGGTGAGGTGGACTTCGGCCTCGTTCTTACCGCATTTGTCGCACAGCATTACGGAACCGCCTCATGCTCCGCCGTTTCCCAAGAAACCGGCTGCAGACGCCCGTCGCGCAGCCACAGCGCGCGATCGGCCCGGCGAGCGAGCGCCCGATTGTGCGTTACCAGAACGACCGCGAATTCCCGCTCGTCACGCAGCCGGAAGAACAGATCGTGGAGCCCGGCCGCCGTTTGGTTGTCCAGATTACCAGACGGCTCGTCGGCCAGGAGGACCAGGGGATTATTGGCCAGCGCCCGGGCCACCGCCACCCGCTGCTTCTCGCCCCCGGAGAGCTGTGGGGGCTTGTGTCCACCGCGCTGCCCCAGCCCCACTTCCCCTAGGAGGTCCTTGCCCCGAGCCCGGGCCTTGGCGACATCTCCGCTACCAATCAATACAGGCATCATAATATTCTCAAGCGCGCTGAACTCCCGCAACAGGTGATGAAACTGAAAGACGAAACCGATGCGGTGGTTGCGCACGTCGGCCAACTCTCGCTCACTCAGGCCCAACAGGCGTTGACCTTTCAAGAACAGCTCGCCGGCCGTGGGTCGATCCAATCCCCCCAGGAGATGAAGCAGGGTGCTCTTACCGGCCCCGCTGGCGCCGACGATCGCGACGACCTCGCCGGTCATCACCTGCAAGTTGACGCCCTTGAGAATCGGAAGCTCCGAGCCGTCGCTGTCTACGAAGGACCTGTAGAGATCCGAGCAGGCTACGACGACGTCACTCATGCCGGATGGCCTCCACTGGCGTGAGCCGCGCCGCTTGCCGGGCTGGATAGATGGTCGCCGTAAAGGAGATCAGCACGCTGGCCAACACGATCAGCGCCACATCGACGGGGTTAAGCGTGATGGGAATGCGACTGATGATGTAGACGTCGCCCGGCAAGGAAAGCAGGCCGAAGTAGTCGATCGCCCAAGAGAGCACCAGGCCGCCGGCGAGGCCGAGCGCGGTCCCCGCCACGCCGATAATGACGCCTTGCAGGATGAACACTTTGAGGATTCGTCGCGCCGTCAGTCCCATCGACTGAAGAATACCGATTTCCCTCGTCTTGTCGGCGACGACCATGATCAGCGTCGAGACGATATTGAAAGCCGCCACGAGGACGATCAGCAACAGGACGAGGCCCATCCCCATCTTCTCGAGTTTGAGAGCCGAGAAGAGCCCTTCGTTCATGGTTCGCCAATCGCGAAGCGTATGGGGGTAGCCGAGAACGCCCTCGAGCCGCTCGGCCACGACATCGGCTTTCCAGGGATCCTCAACCCAAAGCGCCAGCGCCGTCACCGCTTCGCCAAGGCCGACCATCTCCTGGGCTGCGGACAGCGAGGTATATCCCATCTGATTGTCGTACTCGAACATGCCGCTCTTGAACAACCCGACGACCTCGAACTTCTTGAATTTCGGGATAAAGCCCGCCGCGGTCAGCTCGGCCCCTTCGCCGGACACGAGGCTTACGGTGTCGCCCGGGTACACCAGCAACCGCTCGGCGATGCGAAAGCCCAAGACCACACCTGGCAGCCCGCTGCGAGTGTTCACGAAGTCCCAGCTGCCGGTAACGAGTTGATCGGACAACCGCGCTGTGGCCTCGAGCCTTATCCCGCGCAGCGCCATGCCTTGCTGATAGTTCGCCCGCTTGAAGACGAGCGCCTCCGTGTAGACGAACGGTTCACCGGCCGTCACGCTGGGGTCGTCTTCGGCCAGGCGCAGGGACGGCTGCCAATCCTCGAAGCGCAGTTCGTCGCCGTAGGTCATCACCATGATGTGGGAGTTCGTGCTGAGAATCCCATCTCGCACCGCTCGCTGCAGACCGGACATGACGCCGATCACCACGATGAGTGCCATGACGCCGACACAGATGCCACCGATGGCGATGATGGTGATGAGGTTCAAGAAGCGCGACTGACTGCGCGCTGACAGATAGCGAAAGGCGAGAAAGAACTCGAGCGACATGGCCTAGTCGGGCCGCAGCGTCGGGAACAGGATGACCTCGCGAATTGAAGCGCTGTCGGTGAGTATCATCACTAACCGGTCGATCCCCAGCCCCATGCCGCCGGTTGGCGGCAGACCGTAGTCGAGGGCGGCGATATAATCTTCATCGATTGGATGGGCCTCATGCCAGCCCTCCTCCTCACGCATACGAGCTTGCGCCTCGAAGCGTTCCCTTTGTTCGAAGGGATCGTTGAGCTCGCTGAATGCGTTGGCGATCTCGCGGCCAGCGACATACACCTCGAACCGCTCGGTCAGCGAGAGATCGCCGCCGCGTTTGTGCTTGGCTAGCGGACTCAGCTCAACGGGGTAGTCGTAGATGATGACTGGCGCAGCGAGTTGGCTCTCGACCAAGATCTTGAACAGACCATCGAGAAGCGCCGCCTTCCCCTTACCTTCGGCATCTTCGACGCCGGCCTCGAGCGCCGCCTCTCTCAAGCCCTCTAGGCCCAGCTGCGCCGCATCCAGTGACCCATATCTCTCGAGCGCTTGGTGCCAGGTCAACCGCGGCCACGGCGGCCGGAAGTCGAGCTCCTGGGATTGATAGGTCAAGCTCGGCGATCCCGTGACCTCGACCACGACATGATGGATCAGTGACTCCGTCAGCTCCATCATATCTTCATAATCCGCGTAGGCCTGATAGAGTTCCAGCATGGTGAATTCTGGATTGTGCGTCCGATCGATCCCTTCGTTGCGGAATACCTTGCCGATCTCGTAGACGCGCTCCAACCCGCCCACAATAAGCCGCTTCAAGTAGAGCTCGTCGGCTATTCGTAGGTAAAGCTCGGTGTCGAGGGTCCGATGATAGGTTTTGAACGGTTGAGCCGTTGCGCCCCCGTAGATGGGCTGCAGAATGGGAGTCTCCACATGTAGGAAGCCGCGATCTTCCAGAAACCGACGAATCTCCTGAACGATTCGTGCCCGGCGCACGAACAGATCGCGAACTTCCGGATTGACGGCCAGGTCGGCGTAACGCTGGCGGTAGCGACTCTCCACATCCGCGAAACCGCTGTGAACGGTCGTGTCTCCGGCCTCGTTCACCTCTTCTTTACCGTACGGCAAGGGACGCGCGGTCTTGGCGAGCAGTTGTACGTCGTCCGCCTTTAGCGTGATTTCGCCCGTCCGCGTCTCGAAGACCGTGCCCGACACACCCACCCAATCTCCGAGATCGAGCAGGCCCACGATGTCGTAGCGCAGTTCTCCGAGCTTGTCGGCCCGAAAGTATACCTGGAGTTTTCCCGTCCTATCCTCGACATGGGCAAACGTCGTCTTGCCGTGCGGGCGAAGCGAGCGCACGCGCCCCGCCAGGCGGCACTTGATGTCCGTCTCCTCGCCCATCGTCAGGTAGTCACGGATTGCCGCCGCCGCCGTGCAGTCGGGCTGGTATTGATAGGCATAGGGCTCGACGCCGAGCGCCCGCAGCCTGTCCAGCTTCTCCTGTCGTGCCTTGACGACGTGTTGTGCTTCTCCGGTCTCGGTCATGCCGTTTCCGCCCCGTATCGCTTCAGATAGCCGATGATGAATTCGTCGATCTCGCCCTGCATGACACGCTGAACGTCGCTCTGCTCGATATTCGTTCGGTGGTCCTTCACCATAGTGTACGGCTGGAAGACATAGGAACGGATCTGATTGCCCCAAGCGATCTCCGTCTTCGCTGCTTCTATCTTCTCCCTTGCCTTTCGCCGCTCCTCCATCGCCCGCTCATACAGCGCCGCACGCAACATCTTCATGGCCGTATTCTTGTTACGATGCTGACTGCGTTCCTGCTGGCAAGAAACGACGATTCCGGTGGGAACGTGGGTGATGCGAACAGCGGAGTCCGTCTTGTTGACGTGTTGGCCGCCCTTGCCGGAAGCCCTGTAGGTATCGATCCGCAGGTCGTCGGTGTTGACATCGACCTCGACGGCATCGTCCACCACCGGGTAGACGAATACCGACGCGAAGGAGGTGTGACGTCTGGATTGTTGATCGAAGGGCGAGATGCGAACCAGTCGGTGGACACCCTTCTCCGCCTGCAGGTAGCCATAAGCATGGCGGCCACGGATCTCGAGCGTCACCGACTTGATCCCGGCTTCATCCGCCGGGACGAGGTCCAACACCGCCGCTTCGAAACCGTGTGACTCGGCCCAGCGCGAGTACATGCGCATGAGCATCTCGGCCCAATCCTGCGAGTCCGTCCCTCCGGCACCCGGGTGGATGGTGAGAAGCGCATCGCGTTCGACGTCGGTCCCCCGGAGCATGCTGCGGAACTCGAGCTCTTCGAGTTCCGCTCCCAGTTGCTCCACCTCGCCCCGGAACTCCTCCTCCATGCCCGGCTCGCCTTCGGACTCGATGAGCTCACCCAGTTCCGCGAGATCCGCGGCGCGTCGCTCCAACTGCACCCAGGGCTCCACCCAGCCCTTCACGTCGGTCAGCTCCTGCATAACCGCCCGCGCCGTCTCCGCCTCTTCCCAAAAGCCGGGTGCCGTCGTTTGGGCTTCAAGCCCGGCGATCCGGGCCTGCTTTGCGACTACGTCAAAGATACCCCCTGAGCTCCTCGATCCGTTCCCGGAGCTCCTTCAACACGCTAAGTTCCGTCGCCACCGCCATAGCCGCACCTCGACGCTAGAATGTACTGGTAGTGATCGCTCTAAGTCGCTTTTCGACAAAAACTAAGGCCGCCCAATCGGACGGCCACCTGGTCCATTTGGTCAGCGGAAATAATATCTGAGACACCCCCATGTGGTCAACATGGGGTGGGACGCTCCCGTCTCCGGATCACCTCAAAACACCCGCTTGCCCTTCGCGAGGATGTCGTTCAGAGCGTCTCGGAAATAGGGGGTGCTCTTCGCTACGTCGAGGCCGACCTGGTCCACGTATTGCTGCCAGGATTTACGCAGATCGTCCTGAAATAGCTCCTTCAGTCGACCCTCCTTCAACCCTTGCTCCTGGCGATCCGGATGGTAGGCGGACAGATCGGAGATGAGCGCACGGGCTAGACGTCGGGCCCTCGCGTCCTGATCGGGCGGACCGAAGGGTGATCGAGGGATCTCAGGCGGCGCTTCCGCCACGGGCACTGGTGTCGGCTCGGGCGTAGCCTGCTCGGGTTCGGGGGCTGCGACGGGCTCCGGCTCCTCATATTCCTGGACATCGACCGCCAATGCTTCGGGCTCGGGTTCCACCGTCTCGACGTCGAGCGCCGCCGGCGAGGAGATATCGGGGGCGGGAGCCAGCTGCTCTGGGGCTTCCGACGCTGCGACGTCAGGCACGGCTGCCGCCACTGCCGCGAGCTCGGCTTGCCTGTCCTCGGGGAGGACCTCGAAGACGCCGCCACAGACCGAGCAACGCGCGCGCACGCCGTCCGACGGAATCTTGCGGGGATCTACCCGAAAGATCGTCTTACACTGCGGGCAGGAGACGTTCATGATCTTCCTTCATACCTCCCCTGGTTGGTCACGGAATCTAGCGGGCCCGCTGTCACGATGGCCGTGTCGTCGATCGACCACGAAGATAGAGCCCTGTTTGGTTTTGGCGTAGGCTTTCATCTCGGTCGCCAGCTCACCGACCTGCGCGGTATGCGTGAACTTGCGGTTGTGATTTGTGACGACTCCGATCGACAACGTCATCAGACTGATCCGGTGCAGCTGTCCGCGCCGGTCTTTGCCCCAGAAGAAACCCGCCTTGCGGTCTTCCTCGGAGTACTGAAAAGGTATCAACGTATCGAATATCACGATGATCTCACGACAACACGTCTCAAAGATATCGAGTGAGACATTAAAGATGAAGTCGTCTCCACCGATGTGCCCGATGAAACCAGTCGGGGCGAACGCCTTCACCACGTCTCGGAGGATCTTCGACGTCAGAAGGATGACCCGGTCGCCCTGCTGATAACCGTAGCGGTCGTTGAATTCTTTGAAGCTATCGATGTCGGCGTAGCACACCGCAAAGCCTTCTCGGGCCTCGAGTCGCGTGGAGATGTCGCGCTCGATCATCGCCGTGCCGGGCAGCCGTGTCGTCGGGTGGACGCTGACATCTCGTTCCACACGGCGCGCCACGGTATCGAGACGCAGCAGCTTCTCGCGCTCGTCCATGCTTTGCTTCAGGAAATCGTCCGCGCCAGCTTCGAGGATTCGACCGATTACAGCGGTATCGGTCTCGGCCGCCCAGACTATCACGGGGACGATCGCACTAAACGGATCTGACTTCAGTGTCTTGATCAGCTCACAAGCCTCGTCAATCTCACCGTCTCCGTCCAGCACCACTAGGGACGGGTGTCCCCGGTTGACTAGAGCCAAGACGTCCATGGCTGCGTCAGCCCTGACGAGCACAAACTGACGCCGCGCCACATGGGCCGACAAGGCCTGTGGCGGATCATGGTCGGCGGAGGAGTAGAAGACGATGACTGGCGGTAGAGGCATCTAGCGTGGTGCGAACGGTATCAACAAACGACTCTCTAGAAAGTTACTAGCGCACCACGTGGCCGTCAATTTGCCTCAGACTCCCGCTGTGCTCGCCAGCCCCAGGTCGAGCTTGCGGGCTTCGCGGTCCACCGCTACGACCTGCACCTCGACTCGGTCACCCAGGCGGAACCGCCGCCCGGTCAGCTCGCCAATCAGGGCGTATTCTTCCTCGACATAGCGGTAGTAGTCGTCTTCGAGCCGGCTGACGTGGATGAGGCCCTCTGCCAAGACGTTGTCCAGCAGCACGAACAGCCCGAAGTTCGTCACCCCACTTACCGTCCCCTGGAACTCGTCCCCGAGGTGACGTTCCATGAACTCGATCTTTTTCAGTTCCACCGAATCTCGCTCAGCCTCCACCGCTTGCCGCTCGCGGTTCGACGAGTGGAGCGCCACCGTATGTAGCTGCTCTGTCGTTGATTCCGGAATCCGCTCTCCAATCAGGATCCCGGCTCGGACCAACCGGTGGACCACCAAATCGGGGTAGCGACGGATTGGCGAGGTGAAGTGTGTATAGGCGCGCGACCCCAGTCCGAAATGGCCTTTGTGCTCGGCGCTGTAGCGCGCCTGTTTCATGCTTCGTAACACGAGAGTTGAGACCACTCCTTCCTCTGGGCGACCTTCGATTTCTTGCAGGAGGATCTGCAGGGCGCGCGATGAACGGTGTGCGTTTTTCGGTAGCTTGAGACCGAGCCCGGCTATGAACTCGCGAAGCCGGTCCAAGCGGTCGACGTCGGGACGTTCGTGGACCCTGTAAATGAACGGGAGCCGTCTCTTCTTGGCGAGCCCCGCGATGGATTCATTCGCCAAGATCATGAATTCTTCAATCAGTCGGTGGGTCTCCAAGCGCAGCAACTGATTAATCTGTGTCGGTTCGCCGGCGGCGTTCAGGACCACACGGGCTTCCGGTAGGTCGAAATCGAGACCGCCGCGGGCTTGCCGGCGTCGGCGCAGATGTCGGGAAAGATCCCGCAGCTGGCGAAGCGCGTCGCGCAGCCCGCTATCGCCTGGGCGGTCGCCATCCAGTATTCCCTGGGCCTCTTCGTAACTCAAGGGGAATCGGCTTCTTATGACGCCGGCCACGACGTTCAGAGAGAGAACGTTTGCTTCGCCGTCCATCTCCATCAGCAGTGAGATTGTGAGTCGGTCTTCGCCGGGCTTCAGTGAGCAGAGATCGCCCGATAGCACTTCCGGTAGCATGGGCAGGACGCGATCGACGAGATACACGCTGGTCGCTCTACGGAAAGCCTCCAGATCGATACTGGAGCGCTCCGCGACGAAATGCGACACGTCGGCGATATGTACGCCCACTCGCCAGCGGTCACCCTGGAGATGTTCAATCGAGATGGCGTCGTCGTGATCTTCGGCGTCGACGGGATCAATGGTGAAAGTGAGCAAGTCACGGAAATCCGCTCTTTCCTGGAGTTCGTCCGGGGCTCGGGCCGCCCTGGCCACCTCTTCGGCGGCCTCCAAGACCTCAGGAGAGAATTGCGCCGACAGTTCGCGGGAATGCACGATGGCGAGGACATCTATCCCCGGATCCCCCGGTCGGCCCAGGACCTCGACGATTTCTCCCACCGGGTCGTGGTGGTTGCTCCCCCAATCGACGATCTTCGCGGCTACGACGTCCCCATCTCGCGCCCCCGCTTCGGAGCCTTTGGGGATCAAGACGTCTCGGTGAATGATCTCGTCTCTCGCCACCAGGTATCCGAACCGCTTCGAGCGGTGATACTGCCCCACGACCTGAGCGCGTGCGCGCTCCAAGACTTTCACGATGGAGCCTTCAGGATTTCGTCCGCGCACGCGTCG
>JBDHAI010000030.1:0-15859 GCA_039588155.1 Gemmatimonadota bacterium
ACCGACCACGGTGGACCAGGTCACCGTGGATGAACTGACGGGCAAGATCGTCCTACTGATCGAAGAGGACCGGGCGTGGCACGAGCAGGAGCTCATGCACCGGCAACTCTCCGCCAAGGTCAAAAACTACGTCCGCCACATCCGCAGCAAGGAGTTCGCCCAGCAACACGGCCAACGACCGCAAGACACTATCGTGCGACTCCTCAACACGGAGGCGCCCAACGACGAATCGTTGAGATTCCTGGTGCGCGTGGGCTACGAGCTCAGTAAACACGGCATCGAATTCGAGCACCAGCTGGGCAATGAGGGCATCCCGGTCGCCTTGGTCCCCGGCGCACCTGACGTGACGGCGGTGCCCGTCATGCCGGGAGCGCCGGCCGCCACGCCGACTCCCACCGCACCGCCCGTGGAAGACCCACCTACGGCGACCACTTCCCAGCCGACGCCCGCCGAGCCCGAGGAGCTGGAAGCAGCGCAGCCCGCACAACCGGAGCCTCTCGAGCCGGTGGCCGAAGCGGTCGCCAGCGAACCTTCCAGCTCGCTCGAGGAGTCGCCTCCGACCGAAGTCCCCGACACCGACGAGCTATTCGTAGAGGTATTAGGGTTTGAAGCGGCCGAGCGTGACATCGGGGACGAGCTGGCCGCGTTCGAGATCGGCGAAGGTGACGAGCAGGAGCCGACCCCGGCCTTCGCGAGCCCCGACGACCTGGGTCCCAGCTACGAGCCCGCTGTGCCCTCTTTCGACCCGAATGAACAGAAGGAGCCGGAGGAGCCGAGCGAGCTGGAGCTGCTGATCGACAGCGCCGAATCGAGTGAGATCGACTTGGTCGATGAAGAAGAAGCCGAGGAGCTGGTCACAGCTCAGGCACGGCGCGGCAAGAAGAAGGGCCGCCCACCCTTCTTCCCAGAGGAGGAGTTCGGAAGGGCGCTTCCTGACGTCGACGAGGTCGAGGCCATCCTCATGGGTGCCGAACCTGCCATCATCGAAACCAGCTCAGGGCAACGCATACGCCTTGACGTCGCCGATCTCACACCCGAGCAAGCTGCGGCCGCCCGGGCCGACCGCCCTAACTTGCTACGGGCTGTCGGGGCCGCGTGCGTGGCCGCCCTTGCCGGAGCGATCGTCTGGGCCGCGCTTTCCGTCGGCGCTGGCCACGGAGCGAGCCCGCTGGCCCTGGCCATCGCCCTCATGGTCGGGATCAGCGTGCGCCTACGCGGTAACGGTTCCACGATGCCGTTTAGGTTTACTGGCGTTCTCGCGACCCTTCTCGGATCTCTGATCGGAGCGACCCTCGCGGCTGCGGCCCTCTCCGCCTGGCAAGATGCCACAGGCTTCGCCGGAATCCTCGACAACCTCTCGAGCGTCACCTCGGTGCTCGCCGCCTTTAGCCGCCAGTACAGGCCCTACGATCTGATCGCTCTCCTCCTCGCCCTCTACCTGGCTTTCAGACTATCCGCCTCGAAGCCTTCGAGTTGACACCGGCTGGACTGTCCCAGCGCTAGCCGCATCGAACGGCACCCCGAATCGAAAGTCTTGCCAATCCCACCGATTCTGGTACTTTCGAATACGTCTGGCCCCCCCAGCGCCCCATGAGCGTGGCGCGATCCCCTGTTCCCCCACTTGTAGGTTTTCCCACTACTCAAGCCGAGCACCCCTTGTGTACGGCTACCCGAATTGCGTCACCAAACTGGGAGGTACGATGAAGAGTAGGAAACCCTTTTGGCTCGCGCGGATCGGCGTGTTCGCACTGGCGATCTCGATCTTCGCAGCCTGCGGTGAGGACACCACCGGCCCAACGGGTGGGGACCTAGACCCGGCCACTGCGGCTGCGGCTTTCGACGACCTCAACAGCAAGTACTTCGAGGGCAGCGAGGGCGTTAGAACATCCCGGCGGCTCTTCGCCTGAGCGTGGCCGAGGGTATCAGTCCCGAGCGCATCCCGGTCGGGGCACTGGGCAAGGTATTCGTCTACAATCGCGACACGTCTCAGTACGAGATCGATCCGCTGAGGGAGGCCCCTTCAGACGCGGTCTGGTTCATCCTCTACGCGGTCGATCCGGTTCTCGGGATACCGATCGAGGTCGAGGGCGCGCTGGTAGAAGTCGGTTACCTCGAGATCAGGGACACGAGCAGTTTCCCGACGGTGAACATCGGGATGAAAGCGGTCGTCTCGGGCATCGACGCGATAGACGTCAACGTCACGGGAGCGCTGTCGGAGACCGCGCTGGACCTCAACTTCGCGGGATCCCTCTCCGACGGAGTCGGTGAGCTCGATTTCACCTTAGCGCTGGACGCCGTCACAAACGCGACCGAGACGACGTTCTCGTCAGACTTCAATTTCTCGACGAGTGGTTTCAACGTCAACCTGAACTTGACCGGCATCGAGGAGACCGAAGGTGCCATCGAGTTCTCCATCGACGACGGCACCAATATCATCGCGTTCAATCTCCAGGTGAGCGGTGGCGTCATCCTTGAAGGCAGCGGAGTAGTGTTCGGAACGACGCAGGTTGCCATACTATCCGGCACACTCGACAATCCGACTGTCACCAACGGTGACGGTGATCCCCTAACGCAAGAAGAGCTCACAGCTTTGGGCGAGCTGTTCGAAGCTATGGAAGACATCTTCGACTTCTTCTTCGGACTGGTGAACTTCGCTCTGTTCTTGCTGATCCTCGGCTTGGTCTAGGGCGCAGGTAGGAGGTCCACAGAAAGCGGCGCGGGTGGCTACAGAGCCACCCGCGCCGTTACATTTGCAGTAGAACGTAAGGGAAAAAAGGTTCGACATTATGCAGCCGACCCGCATCATTGCGACGGCGCTGGCGCTCCAGCTCATCACCGGGTGTGCCGATGTTGGCACGGGGCCCGGCGGGTCCGACATCGACATCGACGAAACTCGGACCGCCGTCGCCGACATCGTGGACAACTTCTTCGCTGACAACGCGGGTATCCAAAGTCTCACGCAGTTCCAATCACAGATCGCCGCGGCGCTGCAGCCAGATTCTCTCGCTCCCCTGCTATCTGGCCCGGCGCCAGCCCTGCCTGCCCACGTGTCGACGGGCGTAGCCATTCCGACGGAACTACTTGGAACGACGTTCGAGTACAATGAGCAAGCGGATCGTTACGAGCCTTCAGCCAGGTCGGGCGCTCCACCCGACGGCATCCGTTTCATCCTATACGAGCAGACCGTTCTCGGCGCCGACACGACGTTCAGCGAAATCGGGCACTTCGATACTGTCGACAAGAGCGACTTCGCTACCACGCCGGCGGTGATCGACGCCTCCTTCAGCGCAATCGTCGACACGGCGGCTGCCATCGACTACCGAATCACCGGCGAAGCCAACGCCGCAGTCGGCGATCTCCAAGTCGCCGGTGTGCTTTACGACGCAACCGGCCAGCTGGATTTCGACTACACCGTTTCGGGGTCCGACGCTGCCGGCTTCGACGGGACCTTCGCTGTCGCTAGTGGTGATGTGACAATCGAGTTCGGCTTTCAGGAGCAGCCGACAGGGGTCAGATCGACAGAGGCATCCGTCAAAGTGGGAGCAAACGAGCTTCTCTTCGCCTTGATTATCGACACCAACGGCGACGTTCAAGAGGGCAGCGGTGTCCGGTTGGACGACGTGCTTGTCGCGGTCTTCTCCGGCAATGCCGCAACAGATGCGGCAAGCATCTCCAACTTCGAAGGCGTAAGCCTGACCCAGACCGAGCTTCTCGGGCTCGCCGAGACCTTCGTCGATATGGATTGGGCGTACACGGTTGTCGAGCGCCTATTCATCCTGGGACTCGACTTGATCGAGGTGACGTTCTTCTAGCAGTTGCAGATCGCCGGCGGCACCCGGGCGCGAACCGAATGTTGACCGCTTTCACGCCGGACGCCTAGTTTGCAGTGTGCATCTGTTGCCCAAAGCGCGCTTTGGAGGAATCATGAGGTTGTACACGCGATCTTTGACCTTCACTCTCCTCTACGCATTGCTTGCCGGGGCCCTTGGGGCACAGGATTCGAGCGGTCCTTGCCCCAACGTTTACCCCACCCCGCAAGTCGGACACTACGCTCAGATGATGTTCACCAATGCGAGCGGGGAGAGTATGATCATTCGCTTCGCCATCATCGGCGAAGAGGAAGTAGGAGGCATTGCGCACTTCTGGATGGAGGTTGTCAGCACACCGCCCGCCGTGGGTGACGAGGTCATCGCGCAGATGCTCATTCCCTACTATCCGTTCGAGAATGAGGACATCAAAGGCTACATCATCAAGATGCCGGGACAACCGCCACAATTGGTCCCACAGCGTATGTTGGAAGCACTCGGTGCCAGCGCCAGCCCGGGTCCTAGCTGGCAAGAGCAGTGCGCTGCTGTGGTAGATTTGGGTGTCGAGCGGGTGACCGTAGCCGCAGGCACTTTCCGCGCGCACCACTACCGCTCAGGCGGCGAAGACAGCGGCGACGTTTGGATAGCAGATGTGCCTTTCGGAATGGTCAAGTTTCTGGCGGAAGACGGGAAAATGCAACTGGTGGGGTTCGGAACTGACGCGAAGTCTTCGATCACAGAGAAACCCGTGGAACTCGAGATACCGCCGGGCGAGCGTTGATCATCAACTAGGGTAGAGCTCGCGCCGCCAACTCAGGGAAGAGAAAGAAGATTAGAGCCGCGGCGGCACCCAGTACGCCGATCACAATCGCCAGAACCACCCAGCGGAATAGGCCACGGTGACCCTCCTTCCCGCTTTTTCCGCCTCTCATCAGCCTCGTCGGCCAGCGTGGAATGCGCGGCGGCGCTTCTGCGTCTCGTCGCGCTGCGGCGTGCTTCGGTACTTTCTTGACACCGAAACGGAACGCCACGCTCCCGAACTTGACCGCGTCGCCTTCCCGCAGGTTCAGCGCTACGCCGACGACCGCGTCATTTACCCACGTGCCGTTGGCGCTGTGGTCGTAAACGATATAGCGGCCGCTCTCGTAGCAGACATCGGCGTGATGGCGTGAGACAGTCTTGTCGGTGAGAACGATGTCGGCTCGGCGTTGGCGCCCGACACGCAGGCTACCGAAGCCCAACGGAAACTCGCGGCCGTCTGACAGTCGCGTGAGAGTACCGACTCGTTCGAAATCGCCCGACGGCTGCGCGGACTGAGGCGTAGTGGATGCGCCGTCCTGACCGCTCATACTGCAAAACATAGACGAGCGCAGACTGGTACAGCAAGGTTTTCTTGGACTGCCCGTGCTCTCCTAGCCGTCTTGCAGCGACCGCCTGGCCGCTTTGATGAGCATGGCTGCTAGCCCTACGAAGATCGCCAGTGTGACTAGGCGGGCAAACGGGCCCATCCATTCGTAGCCGATGCCCTGCGGTATCCTTCCGGTGGCTCCAGCCCAAAAGGCGATGGCGACCCCCATGATGCCCACGCCTCCCACCAGACCCGAGGCGAACAGCACTCCTTGCTCGCGGACCTCGTGCTTGGATTCAGGATCGCGCTGGCGATCCTCGAGCAGCTTGCGGATCATCCCGCCGACGAAGATGGGCAGCATGGTCGTGATCGGCAGGTAGATGCCGACGGCCAGCGGCAAAGATGGTATCCGAAACAACTCGGCCAACAACGCGAGCCCAACGCCGACGAGCACAAAGCCCCAAGGTACCGCCTGCTGCATTACACCGTCGATAACCAGCATCATCATGTTGGCCTGCGGAGCTGGAAGCTCTTCACCACCGAACCCGTAGGCCCGCTCCAACGCGAGCAGGCTTGCACAGACGAAGAACCCGGCGGAAAGAACGCCGATCAGTTCGCCGACTTGTTGGCGCCGCGGTGTAGCGCCCAGCAGGAACCCCGTCTTCAAGTCCTGTGAAGTGTCACCGGCAATTGAAGCCGCGATGGCGACGACGGCCCCGATCGAAAGTGCCGCGACTTTGCCCACATCATCCGTCCACCCGAGTCCCACAAACACCAAACTCGTGCCCAGCAGCGTCGCGATCGTCATCCCCGAGGTCGGGTTCGACGTTACACCGACCAGCCCGACGATTCGGCTCGACACCGTAACGAAGAAGAAAGCAAAGATGGCCACCAGAATCGCCCCGACGATTCGGACAGCGAACGACTCGAAGACGCCGAAGACTTGGGGGAGCACGGCCAAGAAGAGCACAACAATGGCGACACCGATCATCACAAAGTTCAGCGGCAGGTCATCATCGGTGCGTTTGAATGCCGCCACGACAGCGCTGCCTTCCACGCGACTGCGCAGCCCCCGCATGCCTTCCTTGAAGGAGGTTACGATCATGGGGGCCGAGCGGATGAGCGTCGTAATGCCCGCCGTCGCCACGGCACCCGCCCCAAGGTAGCGGATATATCGGTGCCAGAGCTCACCTCGGCTCATCTCCGAGACAAGCAACTCGGTCTCGGGGTAAATCGGCGTCGTCGCATCGCCGAACAGGATGACGATGCCCGGAATCAAGATCAGAGAGGCGATAGCAGCACCACCGACCATGATGGCACCCACGCGCGCACCGAGTATGTAGCCTACCCCTAGCAGCGCCGGGCTTGCTCGTAGCCCGATCTCACCTTGCGGAAGGAACGGCACCTTCTGCCAGAAATCCTGGGGCCACATGACCAGCCCACGCATCAGCCACTGGTACACGGCGCCGGCGCCAAGGCCGTAAAAGACGTTGCGCGCGTGCGCCCCGCCGGCGTCTGCGGCCACCAGCACCTCGGCGCACGCCGTGCCCTCCGGGTACGGCAATCTCCCATGCTCGTTTCTGATCAAGAACCGCCGTAACGGGATCATGAACAGTACACCGAGCAGGCCGCCGGCCAGCGCGATGACCAGCAGTTTCAGGATGCCGGGACTAAAACCCCAGAGAAAGAGCGCCGGGATCGTGAATATCAGCCCGGAGGCCTGACTGGACGACGCAGAGCCCACCGTCTGGGAGATGTTGTGCTCCAAGATCGTCGATCGGCCCCAGACCCCCTGGAGAGCGCGGAAGACCGCCACCGTCATCACGGCGATCGGTATCGACGTCGACACGGTGAGCCCCACCCGCAAGCCCAGGTAGGCGTTCGCCGCGCCGAACATGATCCCGAACAGAACGCCCAATACGATGCCCCGCAGCGTGAACTCCTTGATGCGGTCGTCCGCCGGGATGTAAGGGTCGTACTGATCCCCCGGTATCTCCTCGTACGCCTTTGGGGATAGCCTGCGTCGCTCAGTCGTTTGGGCCATCGGGTGACCTCGAGTCAGTTCGTGCCCAGTATCTCGTCGGCCAGGTCGTCGGCGTCGTAGATTTTCCTCAGCGCCTCGATGATGTACATCGAGTGGACCGACACACAGCGATTGACCTCGTCCGAGTAACGAAACCTGCCCGGCAGCGACTCGATGTTGCCGTCGAACGCCAGGCCCACGATCTCAGCCTCCCGATTGATGAGCGGACTGCCCGAGTTTCCACCGACGATATCGTTCGTGGAGACGAAATTGACCGGCGTCGTCAGGTCGAGCGCGTCCTTGCGCTCCATCCAGCGCTGTGGCAGATGCCATGGCGCCATGTAATCGAACGCCTCGGCTCGGTCGTAGAGACCGTACAGCGTCGTCTTGTGGGGCGCGCGCGTCCCGTTGTAGGGATAGCCGGCGACCACGCCGTCTTGAAGCCGGAGCGTGAAGGTCGCGTCCGGTGGCAAAGCCGTACCGTAAACGGCGAACAACGCATCCGCCACCTTTTCCTCGTTCACCGACTCGATAGCTTCGAGCTCCGTGGTGCGCTGCTGCAACTCGCGAGCGCGCGCATCGATAGCTCGAACAAACACGATGGCCGGATCCTCCGATGCCGCCACGGCTGCCGCACCACTCGCGAGCAACGCCTGGCGTGCCTGAGCGTCCGTCAGGCTCGTACCGCTGTACAACGCTCGCGCCGCGTCCAACGGCTCGCTGCCCTGAAGCGCCGCCTGCACCCACGCATGATCGGCCCCTAACACCTCGCGGGCCCGCATCAGACGCACCGCCAGCAGACGCTCCTCATAGGCCACATCGATGGGGGCCGGGTTGGAGATCCTTCTCCGCATGACCGCGAGGGTGTCCTCGCTGTATTCACGTTCGGCCGCCGGGTTCGCCAGGTCCGCGGTCAAACGGACGATGTCCCTAGCTCTCGCCAGTAGCCGCCAGTATCCGATCTCCGTGTAACGCCGCTCGGCATCCAGCTCCGTGAGCTGACTATTAACCCGGGCGATCTCGCCCCAAGCGTTCCCGTACTCGCTCTTGAGTTCCGGCTCGGCCATAACGGCTGCAAGAAAGCTCCTCTCCCAGGACCGCTTCGCCGCCATCAGGTCCGGATCTTCCAAGCCGCCGAGGAAACCGGTGTACGCCTTGAGCGAGTTCTCCAGTCCGAAGATCGCGTTGCGGTATCTGACAGCGCGAGATTCATCCTCCGCGGCCAGCTCGCGCCGCACCAGCAGCCGCTGCTCGAGGCCCTCCAGGATGCGCGGATACGAGGCATCCCTCATGTGCCTCAATTGGGCCACCGTGCTGAGGCGCAATGTCGTTCCCGGGTTGCCGGTAACGAAGACCACCTCGCCATCCACAGCGCCGGAGTCGCTCCACTGGAAATAGCGCTCGGGCTGAACCGGCTGGCCGCCCTCGTAGGCCCGCATGAACGTCACGTCGAGGTCGTGCCGGGGGTAGGTGAAGTTATCCGGATCGCCGCCGAACGCCGCGGCCTGGTGCTCGGGCGCAAATACTAACCTCACGTCGGTGTAGCGCTTGAACTTATAGACCGAGTAGATGCCGCCATGATAGAGAGAGACGATCTGGCACCTGTAGCCGCTACTCGCCTCACACTCTTCGTCGATACGATTCGTCTCCTCGTTCCGTAGGCGAGCCGCGTCTTCTTCGGTCACGGCGGCACGCGACGCTGCATCCACGCGTGCCGTCACATCTTCCATCTCGATCAACTGGTCGAGAAAGAAACCCGGGCACCTCGGCTCGTTCTCCCGCGACCCGGCATAGAACCCATCCTCCATGTAGTCACTTCCCGCAGGCGTGACCCCCGCAATGCAGCCGCGGGCGCAATGGTGGTTGGTCATCACCAGGCCGTCCGACGAAACAAACGATGCCGTGCAGCCCCCACTCCGCAGCGAAGCGAGCCTCACGCGCTCCAGCCACTCCGGCGAAGGCGTGAAACCGTAGCGCTCCTGCAAATAGGCGATCGGCGGTTTGTCAAACGTCCACATCTTGCCGAGACCCGCAGCCTCTACGGCCTCAACGCCGCTCAGAACCGGTGAATCGGCAACCCAAGCCGTCACCTCGTCGGCCTCTGCCGGGGCGTCCGGGGTTGCAGGTGGGGCCGTCTCCGGGGCTCGGGTCGACGAGCAGCCAAACGCTGAAAGGGCCAAGACCCACGTTAGCACAGTCCAAGCACCTGCTGACCGCTTCATGCTTTACCTCCACCGGTTGCGGATGTCCATCGAGACATGGTCGGGGGTGGGGGCAAACTTGGGCTCCGCGGCTGCCGGGGCAAGGGACGCCCCGGGCGCGAAAACGCGCTGCGAACCGGTGGCCCTGAGCGGGCGCGCGAGCGAGCGGGGCAACTGGGCCTGACGGCACCCGGCGCGTGTAGACCTCTTCTTGGCGGGGGCTTATCTTAGCCCCTGCCACGAAACCGTGACAACACGCACGATTGAAAGAAGGGACCCCAATGTCTCTGGAGACGACTCTCAAGAACAATCGACAGAAGTACGAGGATGAGCTTGTCGAGTTCATCGCCATCCCCAGCGTCAGCGCCCGCTCGGAGCACAAGGGTGACATGCTGACGTGCGCCGAGTGGGTCAAGGGAAAGCTGGAAGATCTTGGCATGGCGGCCGAAATCATCCCGACCGCGGGCCATCCCATCGTCTACGGCGAGCTGATGGACGCGGGCCCCAGTGCCCCGACTGTGCTGGTCTACGGCCATTACGATGTGCAGCCGGTCGAGCCGCTGGACGAATGGAAAACGCCTCCCTTCGAGGCTTCGGTCCGCGACGGTAACATGTACGCGCGGGGCACGGCCGACGACAAAGGCCAGATCCACATCCACATGAAGGCGCTGGCCGCTTACGAGGAGGCGAAGGGGAATCCCCCCGTCAACATCAAGTTCCTCTTCGAAGGCGAGGAAGAAGTCGGAAGCGTGAATCTCGAGGCGTTCATCAAGAACAACGTTGACAAACTGGCCTGCGACGCTGCCGTCATCTCGGACACGCCGATGCTCACGCCGAAGCACCCCAGCATCACGGTGGGGCTGCGCGGCATGGTCTACCAGGAGATCAGCCTGACCGGACCAAGCCAGGATCTGCACTCGGGACAGTACGGCGGCGGCGTGGTGAACCCGGCGAACGCTTTGGCCAAGATGATATCGCAGCTAAAAGACGATAACGGCCGCGTCACCATCCCCGGGTTCTACGATGACGTGCGGGACTTGAGCCGAGCGGAGCGTCGATCTCTCCAGGACACACCCATCACTGAGCAAGACTTCAAGCAAGAAGCCGGCGTCTCTGCAACCGGCGACGGCGAGGCAGGCGTATACTGGTTGGAGCGGATATGGGCGCGGCCGGCCCTGGACGTCAACGGAATGCTGTCCGGTTACACCGGCGAGGGGGCGAAGACAATAATTCCGGCGAGGTCGATGGCGAAGATCTCCATGCGGCTCGTTCCGGGACAAGATCCCAAAGACATACGTGCAAAGTTCGAGAGTTACTTGAAAACGCTTAAGCCAGAGGGAGTGGACATGGACATCGACTACCACTCCGACGGCTTACCCTGGGGCGCCAACCCGGAGGGCCCTCTGTTCGTCGCCGCGTCCACGGCACTCAAGGACGTGTTCGGCCGCGACCCACTGTTCATTCGCGAAGGCGGCTCGATCCCAATCGTCCCGATGATCGAGCAGATATTGAACACCCCGGTCCTACTCCTGGGCTTCGCGTTGCCCGGTTGCAACCTCCACTCGCCGAACGAGTGGATCTCACTCGATCTGTACCACAAGGGTATCGATGTCATGGCACGCCTCTATGATGAGATCGCTAAGGCTTATGCAAAGTGATCTCCGAGCGGCCCGAGTATAGTGTCCGAGGAGCGAGCGAGGCATTTTCTGGCACAGATCGAGGGCGAGATCAAGCCAATGACCGTGGCTTTGCATCTAGCCCATTGGGAAGCCAGTACCACTGGAACACAGGAAGCGCTGGAGAAGACCACCGAAGCCGAAACGCAGCTTCGCAGGTACCTCAGTTCAAAGTCTCGCTATGCACAAATCGTCGAACTACGGGATGACCCGGAGCTCCGCGACCCTCAGCTTCGGCGTCAGCTCGAACTTCTCGCCTTAGAGCATCGCCCCAACCTACTCAGCGAAGATGCAATTGCCGATCTCGTGCGCCGCAGCAACGACATCCAATCGGAATTCTTTAATTTCCGCTCGCACCTCAACGGAGAGCGCGTCACCAATAACGAGATCCTGCATATACTGCGCACCGAGAAGGACGTCACGCAGCGCAAAGCTGCGTGGGAGGCGTCCAAGCAGATCGCACCGCTGATCGCCGACCGTTTGCGCGATCTCGTCATCCGGCGCAACGACGCCGCCAGGTCGCTGGGCTTCCGCGATTACTATGCCATGCAGTTGCAGCTGCACGAGATCGACGAGCGTCAGCTGTTCAGGGTCTTCGATGAACTCAAGCGGCAGACCGACGGGCCGTTCAAGCTGGCCAAGGCCGACGTCGATGCCCGCTTGGCCGCGCGCTTTGACACGGAGCCCGGAGCATTACGACCCTGGCACTACGAGGATCCCTTTTTCCAAGAAACGCCGTTGGCCGAGGAGTTGGGGCTCGACGCTTACTTTCGCGGCCGAGATTTGGTGGAAATCGCCGACCGCTACTACGAGGATATCGGGCTCCCGCTTCGCGATGTCTTGGACAGAAGCGACTTGTTCGAACGTCCCGGCAAAGACCAACATGCTTACTGCAGCGACATCGACCGGGAGGGAGACGTCCGAATACTCTGCAATGTGAGAGACGACGATCGCTGGATGGGCATCATACTACACGAGCTCGGGCACGCGGCTTACGATAAGTTCATCCCCAGGGAGCTGCCGTGGATCTTGCGCGAGCCCGCCCACATCGCGTCAACAGAGGCGATCGCGATGTTCATGGACCGCCTCATCTATGACATCGATTGGCTGGAAAAGGCTGCGGGCGCCGAGCCGGCGGACCGAGCCCAGCTGCAGCAGCGCGCCTCTGCGGCTCTGCGATTCGAGCAGCTGCTAACCGCACGCTGGGTGCTGGTAATGACTTACTTCGAGCGCGAGCTCTACGCCGATCCTCAACGCAACGACCTGGAAACGCTCTGGTGGAGCTTGGTGGAGGATCTGCAGTACGTGCCGCGTCCAGAGGACCGTGTCGCACCGGACTGGGCTTCGAAGATTCACTTGACGGTCGCGCCCGTCTATTACCATAACTACCTACTGGGCGAGCTCATCGCATCGCAGTTGGCCGCAACGTTCAACTCGGAGATCCTCGATGGAGCGCCGCCCGGCGGCTACACAGGCCGACCCGAGTTGGGTCAATTCCTCCGTGACCGCTGGTTCGCCCACGGCGCCAGCCTTCACTGGCAAGACCTGCTGGAGCAGGCGACCGGTTCGCGCCTTCTTCCTGCATCGTTCCTAGTAGAGTTCGTCACCTAGGACAGCAAGTAACGCGACGACTAGCTCACGCCCCTGTGCTCAACCTCCTTACCCCAGCCGGAGCCCTAGGCACACGCGGCGTTTTTGCTTATACTGACGCCGCCAAAGACAGCGGTCGACCGACTTAGAGGAGTTAGCGGCCTCCGGAATCTCGACGAGACTCGGCACCGCGCGGCGAAGCGTTTTTAGATAGACACCCCATGGCCGATACACACACCCCCACTCCCGTTCCTGTCAAAGCCGGAAACGCCCTCAGTCGGCCCCTGGAGGCCGTCGGGACAGCCATAACGCACACTCTCCGCACTGCGGCTACTTCTGCAGCGCTGGGAGGCCATCTCTTGCTTGCTATGGCCCGGCCGCGGCGCTATTACCGGGATCTGATCGCCCAGATGTACGATATGGGTGTCAGGAGTGTACCAGTCGTCGTCCTGGTTGCCGCTCTCTCCGGTGCAGTGACCTCGCAGCAGAGCGGTTACCAGTTCACGGGAGCCGTGCCGATCTGGGTCATCGGCAGCGTGGTCGTGGCCAGCGTGCTGACCGAGCTCGGTCCACTGGTGACGGCGTTGGTGCTCGTGGGCCGGATCGGTGCTCGGATCGGCGCAGAGCTCGGCACCATGGTCGTGACCGAGCAGGTGGATGCCCTGCGCGCCGTAGGCCGCGATCCCGTGGAGCAGCTGGTGGTACCCCGGGTGCTAGCTGGGACTCTGATGCTACCGCTACTCGTGATCTTGGCCGACTTCGTGGGTATCGGCGCAGGCTGGCTGGGCGCGCTACTAACCCTGCCGATTACCAGCGCTGAGTTCGTTTACGGCGCGCGTACCTACTTCCATGACTTTGCCCTTTGGTTCGGCGTCATCAAGGGTGCGGTGTTCGGCGCGACGATTACCTTTATCGGTTGTTACGTCGGACTGAAGGCGACCGGTGGTGCAGAGGGCGTGGGTCGCACGACGACCACGGTCGTGGTTTCGGGAACCGTCGCCGTCATGTTCTGGGATGCAGTCCTGGCCCGGCTGCTCAAGGCGTTTGGCTGAGCGTATGATCGATCTTGTCGGAGTAAGCAAAGCGTTTGGAGACAACGTCGTTCTAAACGACGTCTCTCTGCACGTGCCCGAGGGTGGAACGACGGCGCTCTTTGGCCCGTCGGGGACGGGCAAGAGCGTTCTGATCAAGCACATCATCGGACTCATCGAGCCCGATGAGGGTGACGTGGTCGTGGACGGCGTCTCGATACCGAACGCCAACAGACGTCAGCTCAGCCAGGTCAGACAGCGCGTCGGCTACGTCTTTCAGGGTGCGGCGCTCTTCGACTCGCTCACCGTCAGCGAGAACATCCGGCTTGGAATGGACGTCGACGGGTGCCGGCACGCAGAGGAGGAGTGCGAGAACCGCGTCGCCGAGTGTTTGCGCCTCGTCAACCTGGATCCTATGGTGGCCGACCTTTATCCGATAGAGCTATCGGGCGGCATGCAGAAGCGGGTGGCCATCGCACGGGCCTTTGCCGGACACCAACGTTATCTATTGTACGACGAGCCAACCACCGGCCTAGACCCGCTCAACGCGTACATAATCGCCAAGCTGATCGAGCACCTTCAGGATGAGATCGGCGTCACCAGCATCGTGGTCACCCACGACCTCGAGAACGCATTCCGCGTTGCCGATCGGGTGGCTCTGCTCTATGAGACCAAAGTCCGCTTCGAAGGGACGGTCGACGACTTCCGCAACAGCGAGGACCCGGTAGTGCGGCAATTCGTGGACCCGTCCGAAGAAACGGTAAGCGTGGCCTAGGAGGAACAGTGGCACGCAGTCGCAGAAAGAAACTGGAACTCTGGATCGGGCTCCTCGTCATCATTTCTGCCGTTCTGCTCACATGGGGCTACTTCTGGCTCACGGGCCAACCCCTGGGCGAACGGCACTACGCCGTCTACGTCGTTCTACCCAATGCGCAAGGCTTGGAGCGTGGTGACCGGATACACCTGTCGGGCGTGGAGGTCGGCGTGGTCCGCTCCGTGAATCTCGTGGCGGCAGAGCGAATCGTCGTCAGCCTCCTGATTCAACGGAACGTCCAAATACCTAAGGATTCGCGGGTGCTGCTCCAGTCCATCGGAGTCTTTGGCGACCAGCTCGTGGTCGTTGACCCCGGCGTATCGCCGACTTTCGCTGCCTCGGGCGATACGCTGGCACTAGGCACCACCACCGGTCTCATGGACTTGGCAGGCGAGATCGGAGATCAAGCCAACGACCTCCTCGCCAAGCTCGACCGCCTGATGGCCGATTCCACCATCGATCAGGTCCATGGTACAGTCGCGGCACTTCCCGGGACCGTGCGGGAGATGGAGAGTCTGATCAGAGATAACAGCGACAACCTGGCCGCTCTCAGCCGCAGTCTCAGGCAGACCGCCGAGACTCTGAACTCGACTCTGGAAGGCGCCGACGTGGACAAGATGGTCGCCGACATCGAGGCGGCAGCAGCGTCGTTCTCGGAGACGGCGGAGGTGCTAAACGAGACGGCGGAGTCGATTGCCTCGATCGCCGAGAAAGTCGACAGCGGGGAGGGAACCCTCGGCTTGCTGGTCAACGACCCGGGCCTCTACGATGACCTGCGTTCCGCAACGCAGTCACTCAACTCGCTGACCCAGGACCTCATGCAAAACCCAGGTCGCTACTTGAAACTATCGATCTTCTGAGCGGTCGATTGCTGGAGAAGAAAAGAAGGGCGCCCTTCACCTTGGGCGCCTTTCGCTTCAATGGGCGTGACGGGCGCGCCTCACGTTACAGCGTCCGTGGACGCCCCGGCCGAACCCGACTCAGCGTGGCCCACCAAGACGCTCGGCGCCTTTTCGCCACTTCCTTCAGGTGACGGCTCCTCAAACACAAGCTTGCCATCTTCTATCCGCACGCCCGCGAGGGCGGCCACCAGCACGTCTTGAAGCGTCTCCACTAAATGGAACTTGAGCTTGCAGCGCGCCTCCTCGGGGATGTCCTCGATGTCGGGCTCGTTCTCCTTGGGTAGGATGATCTCACTGATCCCGGCCCGACAAGCGCCTAGCACTTTCTCCTTCACCCCACCGATGGGCAGCACACGGCCCGTCAAAGTGAGCTCGCCGGTCATGGCGATATCGTTGTGCACAGGCCGCCCCGAGAGAGAGCTCACCAGAGCCGCCGCCATCGTAATGCCCGCCGAAGGACCCTCCTTC
>JBDHAI010000031.1:0-30155 GCA_039588155.1 Gemmatimonadota bacterium
CCAACGCTGCGTCTGTCTCGACTATCGTGGAGACTACTTCGAGTACCGTGCCGTCGCCGCCGGCCACCAGGAAGCGCCGGTACCCTTTCTCTAGCGCTTCGGCGGCGAGAGCGCGTGCGTGACCGCGATCCGCGGAGTAGGCGTAGGCGAACTCGATCTGCCGGGCTGCCAGCGCAGTCTCCACGCGACGCCGAAGCCGCTCGGGTTGGCGCGCGCCGGCCGCCGGGTTATGGATGACGAACAGGCCGCCATCCCAAAGTGCGGTCGGCACGGTCCGGCGCTCGGACTCGCTATCCAAGATTTGCATCGAGCTCTTGCAAGCGTGCTACGCGCTCTTCCGTCGGCGGGTGCGTTCGGAACAACCCAGTGAACGTTCCGCGTCGCAGAGGATTCACGATACAGATGTGCGCGGCCGAAGGACTCACCTCCATGGGAATACGCCGCGCCTGGGACTCCAGGCTCTCAAGCGCCCGGGCGAGCCCGCGCGGTGTGCCGGCGATCTCCGCACCGACGCGATCGGCCCGATATTCCATCTGCCGGCTGATCGCCATCTGGACGAGAAAGGCGGCGAGTGGGGCTAGGATGAGCATGGCGATCGCCGCGACCGGGTTTCGGTTTCTGTCGCCGAAGAAGATGGCGAAGCGCGCCAGCATCATCACGGCGCCGGCCATAGTGGCCGCCACGGTATTCGTCAGCATGTCGCGGTTCTTGATATGTGCCAGCTCGTGGGCCGTGACGCCCTCGAGCTCCTGCGCCGACAATCCGCGCAGGATGCCCTCAGTAAAGCACACGACCGCCTTCTCCGGGCTCCGCCCTGTAGCGAAGGCATTGGGCTGCTGGCTAGGAGCGATGGCGAGCTTCGGCATCGGCAAGCCGGCACGCTGGCGCAGCCGATCGACCATATCGAACAGCTGAGGATGATCATCACGTTCGATAACTCGCGCCCGATAGGCCCGCAAGACCGCCTTGTCACTGATCCAGAACATCACGAAGTTGAAGAGCCCCACGAGCAGAAAAGCCGGCAGCATTGCGTTTGGGCCGCCAAGCGCGTAGGCGACGGCGACCACGAGGGCTGTCATCCCCGCCATGAGCCCGAAGATTTTCGCGTAATTTCCCATACTTTTGTGCACAGAAGCCCGCCTAATCGCAGGCCACCTCCGTTTGACGATTCGGAAGGGTAACCTAGAAACCTACACTCGAAGGGGGGCTGCGATCCACCCTTGGTCTCCAGCCCAGCGAGGTCGGCGGATGACTGGTGTTGCGGCGCTCAGTAAGCCCAGCCGTAAAAGAGGAAGACTCCGATAGACTGTTCAAGGTCCTGCCCCGGCCCGCCGTAGTAAAGAACCCCCTCGCGTCCGAATCGCGGTTCGGTAACGCCGCGAAGCGTCAGGTTGTCGTTCAGGCGCCAGTCCAGGAGCACCGTTGGCCGTACCGCACCCACCAAGTGTTGAGCCACCTTGACGAAGACTGTGGGGGCAAGGTACCAACCCACCTCCACCTGTGTGGCCGCCAAGGCAGCCGAGCCCACGCCGCTTCGATATTCACCTTCGGCGCCGGAGGGTGTCACGCGGCTGACGTCCACATAAGCGATCCCGGCCTCGCCGACCAGTAGCGAGCTGAGCGCATATCCGAGGAACGCTTGAGGAACGCCGGCCGTCACATCGTCGATCAGGGTCCGCTCCTGGCTACTTCGAGTCAGCTCGTACGACGGGCGACCAAAGAGCAGATATGAAAGCAAATCGGATTGGGGTATCGGCGGCTGTTCGTCGCTCTCGAGTTCCAGAGTCATTTCTTCCAGGGTCCCACCAAGAATCAGCTGGATCTCGATAGGTTGCTTCTGCGTCTGTACCGTATAGAGAGTAACGATTCGCAGGTTCGGGTTCGTAGCCTCCCCGACGAACTCGATAACGCCCCCTTCAACCAGGAACCGCTTGTTGAAGAATCGATAGTCACCCCGTACCGCCTCTAAGGTGCCTGCGATCCGCCACTCATCCTCTTCCGGCCGCATCTGTACATTCAAGTCGCCGGCGATCTCAATGTTCATTTCCGCCGACCTGAGCCATGTATTCTGCTCCATTTTCAGGCCGAGATCCATTGTCATGTTCTCGATGAATGGACTTCTGTTCGGCCGGGACGCGCCGGGGAGCACCGGAACCATATCGATCAACGTGAGTCGGTTGGCGAACAGGTCGACGATCTCTTTCTGTCGGCGTACCTCTTCGACGAAGAAGATCCCACTCACCACCGACAGCCTACCCCCCACGATGGGAGCCTCGAAGCGACCACGCAGATTGATCGAACCCGTGACAATGGCGAACGCATCCAGCTGGTCGTAGGCCGGCAGCTGTTCCGCCTGAACAGTCACGTCGAATTCGGGATCGCTGAGGCTCGTGAAGGTGATACTACCCGTCGCAACGCCCTGACCGCCCGCCACGCCTCGGAAGCTCACATCCCTCAACTCCAACACCTGACCTCGGAACTGCATCTGTCCGGCCAGGCGCTCGTAAGCGATCCCGGATCGCAGGACCCGGAACCCTCCGCCCTCCACGACTACCGGACCCTGCAAGTCGAGATCGCGCGGAGTGCCAGCTACACTCAGCGTGCCCTGCACGCGACCCCGAGGCTCCACAACCTGATCCGTGATCAGGCTGGCCAACGTCAGAGGCAGGCTGTCGCCTTCCAACGTCAACTTCATTTCCCGCTCGGGAAGTGATAAGGCCAGATTAGGAAGTGCGAGGTCGAAGGGCAGGTTCCCGTGCAGGCGGAACATTCGGTTCTGACCGTTGAACATCGAGACGTCAATGGCGGCCAGGCCAGCCTGGAAATCAACTTCGCCGCGAAGATCGCTGAAGGAGACACCCAGGAACTGGCCGTCGACAACCTGGAAGCTCCCTTGAACCCTGGGGTCTCTCGCCGTCCCGGAGAGGTCGGCCGCTGCGCTCACGGTACCGGCTAAGCCGGTACTGTCCGGCCATAGCCGGACCACGTTGGCCAGGTTGACCCCATCGATCTTGGCCCTAAAATCGGTGGCACCCGAGGCTGCGATCAGCCCATCCATAGTGATCGCGCCTGCCGGACTGGTGACCTCGAGGCTGTCGACCGTCAACGCACCCGAAGCCGCCAACTCGATCTCCGCAGGTCGAGACAGGGCCCAGACTTTGTCGCCGAACTGCATGGTCAGCGCATCCAGGCCTATTGTGCGGACATCGCCTCTCTGTCCGATGGCGATTCGGCCCGATATCGCGGTACCCTCTTTGTTGACGTCGACGTCCAACGTCGTTCGGCCGTCTTCGTGCGTCCCCGAGAGACCGAGCTCATCGAAACGAAGTCCCGCGAGCCCGAGTCCTTGCGCCCAGAGATCGCCCTTGGCGTGAAGGGCGCCATCGACTTCTCCGACCTCGAGCGGGCCGACAACGAAGCTGTCGGCGGAAAGGTCGCCATAGCTCAGTCGCTCTCCTTCCACCGCGCCTCTAAAATTGAGATTGCCGCGATCGCGAACGACCCAGCCGTGAACGCGAGCGACACCCTCGACCCTCCGGCCCTGAATCTGTGTACCCGCAGCACCATCTGCCGCCAGGCCCGGGCTGACAATCGACTCGAGAGCCGGGAAGAACCAAGGGTTGAAGGCCCCCAGGCTGTCCGCACGGACCTCGAGCTGCAGGCTGTCCGAGACCTGCTTTGCGAGACTCAGGGCACCTGAAGCGAGCAGCACGCCGAACTCACCGCTGACCAGCGAGCTGTCGACCCATAGTCGCGCATCGGCCACGCGAAGCGCCGCAACCGCCGAATCGAATCCAACACCGCCTACGAAGGAGGCGAATACATCCAAACGTCCGCTTCCCTCCAGATCTTCGATGGTCGTGCCGGAGGCATCGAACTGGGCTTTGAAATCGAGGTCGGTCGCCGGCAAGTTCTCCCTGAACCGGGGCAAGGCAACCCGCCAGCCCTGAAGCTCGCCGCGATAGCGAGGACGCTCTCCGCCAAGCTGGACGTTTCCGCTCACTCGAAGCGAGTCCCCGTCACCTCGTAGTTGAGCGACTACGTCCAGGTCATCCAACGAACCGAGGGCTCGCACGTTTCCATCGAACATCCCACGGAACGGAATGGCCGGGTAGTACTCGGCCAGGGTGCTGAGAGAGATCGAGTCACCCGACACCTCGACATCGAGATACAATGGCGACGAGGTATCAGCACGGATGGTGCCTTCGCCGGACAGACGAGTCGGCAGCAGAGCTCGGTCGTTCTGAACGACATCGAAGGCAAACACGAGTCCATCGGCGAGGAAACCGTTCAACCGGGTTTCTCCGGCAAGCCGTCCCTTCACCGCCAGAGACGGAACGAATGCCCGGACGAGATCGAGCTGCAACGTGTCGGCTCGAATACTGAGCTGCGTCGCACCCAGACTTCCACGTCTGGCATGCGCCGTGCCGACGATGGAAACGTGCGAGGGCTCGATCAGTGTGTCAGGCTCGATCCGGAGTTCGCTGTCCAAAGCCAACTCCGACAGAGGCCCATCGAGCGCCACGTGCCCGGACAGATTTGCCGAGACTGGCGACGCCCACCCGGTGATGGATTCGATCAACTTCGTCTTAAACCTGTCGACGTCCAGATCGACCGTCTCCAAGCTCAGGCCAGCGGGTCGATCGCTGAGGTTCATGGCGAAACGACCGGACAACGCGGCATCAGCCGATTCCCAGCGGGCGTTTTGTGCCTCCAACCTTATCCCGCTCTCCCGTCTCGAGAAGCTGAAATCGAGGTTGGCGACTCCAGGCGGCAACTGGGGAATCAGCCAGACGACGTCTTGCGTGGTCACCGGATCCGCGCGCAAGGTGAACTCGTACTCAGGATCGCTTTCCAGGGTCACCCAGCCCTGTCCCAACGATAGCCGCGAGTCCGGCAGGACGCCTTCCCAAACCTGGAACGACACTGTGTCTCTTCGCACCTCTACATCCGCCCGCAGCTGCTCGATCTCGACGCCATGGCCGACGATCGACGCTCCACAGGAGAGCTGCGAGACTTGGAACAGGCGTCCTTGATCCTCCGGGGCCTCAACACGTGCGGCGGCCAGTACAGCGCTCAACCGTTCAAAGCGGAAGATCCGTTCCCAGTCGCCGTCGACCTCTTCAAGAAACCAGCGAGTCGAGTCGGGATCGAATCCCGGCCGTGGTTCCCATGGCGTTCGTATCGAGACGTCCCCAGAGCGAATGGTGACGTTCCGCAAGATGATTCTACGCCGCCGCCCTGGTTCCTTCTGGCTTTCCACTGCGGCCTGTCGTCCGCTGAATACCTTCTCGAAGTTCCAGCCTTCCCCCGGAGCGGTGCGCAGGTTGACGACTGGGCCGACGAGTGTCGCACTCGCGATGTTGATGTCACCCAAGAGGAAGTCGGACCAACGATAGAAGACGGCCAACGTGTCGATCTCGGCAAACTCACGGCCATCGGGCTCGTAGATTCGAACACCGGCCATACGGACCGTGCGGAGAAGGTCACCCTCGAGCACGGCATCGATCTCGACCTTACCCTGTATGGCGCCGTTCAGTTTCTCGAGCATGAACACACGAACTTGTTGCTTACCCCAATCGGTACGCGTCAGCGTCATGCCGGCCCCTGTAGCGAGGACCAGCACGGCGCCAACCGCCGCGAGAGGTAGGCCTATGAGTCGCTCTTTCCAGGTCATTTAGAACGCGTGTCCGATCGAGAAATGTAGCTGCAACCTGTTCACGAACTCCCGCAGCCCGGTATCCTCGAAAGGGTTATAGTCGTACAGTACCGTCTCGCCGCCCTCATCGATCAACTTGACTATAGTCCGCCCACCGTCGAATGCGCTAACCATCGGCAGCTGTTCGGTACTCCGAGTGTTATAGCCCACATCCAGCCGCAACGGTCCCACCGGGCTCAGGTAGCGAATTCCCACACCGGGCGACCACGCCCAATCCTCGGCCGTGCCGAACTTGCTCGACAACGTCCAGACCTTGCCGAGGTCCAAGAACACCACTCCTACCCAGCGTCGCGAGACAAACGGCACTCGCAGTTCGATGTTGGCGACGAGCGCGTTCTCGCCGCCTGTCGGCCGTGGGAATACCTCGTTCGACATCACACCCGCAGCCACCGGATCACAGACCCAATTGTTGCCTTCGGTCACCAATCCCGGATCGCAGCCACTCGGGTTCGTCTCGGCATTGAACGCTAGATCTGCTGAATCCGCAAGCAACGTCTTAGGGCCCAATAAATTCTGGCCGAAACCACGAACGGTGAAGGCGCCACCCGCGTACTGCCGTTTCAGTGGATGCGTTATGGCCTCTTCGGCTTCCGCGAGATCGATCCCTTCCAAGCCCGATCCTATCGGGCGAACTGCAGCCCCGCGCAATCGCAAGGCCAGCACGTTCCGGGATCCGATCTGTTGGAACCAACTGATCTCGCCCGCCGCGCGATAGTATGCCCACTCCGAGCCCGTGAAGCGCGACGCGAATTCGCCTTCGACCGTGAACCGGTAGCCCCGCGACGGGCTGAGCACCGCGTCGGTCTTGCTCCGTGCCAGAGTGGCAGAGATCCAGGACAGCCAGCGAGTTTCCGAGAGCGTCTCGATATCCCCCGGGCTGCAGACGCCGAAGTTGGCGCACCAGAGGAAATCGGCGCTGCCCTCTTCGAGACTGTCCCGCCCTGGCCTCCACGTCCCAATCACCGCCGTGCCGGGAGAGATCTCCCGACTCATCCGCACGTCGCCTCCATAACTCACACGCGCATAGATCGCCGGTAGGCTCTGTCGCTCGGTAAAAACACCCAAGTGAAGCCAGTTCTCCGTCCCGAGAAACCAAGGCTGCTGAAAATCCGCCCGCAACCGCCAGTTCACTTTATTGTACGGATTTGTTGCCGCCTCTTCTTCCTCCGACGGCACACCCGCCTGGCTACATGGAAACTGCTGGGCGAGAGCGGCAGTGCCGAGGTTCGAGAGGACGCCGGTCAGCTCGAGCTTGCGAGTACCGCCAAAGAAGTTTCGGTGGGCCCAGCCCGCCTCCAGCTGCAGGCACTCGGTGGTCGACACGCCGAACCCGAACTGAACCGCCCGGGAGTCCGCCTCGTTGACCTGGACCAGAACATCGATGGTGGAGTCGGAAGCCGAGGGCTGAGTCGTAATGGCCACGTAATCGAAGAGCGCCATCGAGTAAAGCTGACGTTGGCTGCGCAGAATCTCTTCCTTACTATAGACATCACCGGACCTGAAGGTGACCAGGCGTTTCATATCCTCGGAGCTGACGTCGGTGGTTCCGCTTATCTCGATCTTGCCGATCGTGGAACGCGGGCCCGGCTCGGCTCTGAGGATAACGTAGGCGGCGAGCGTGTCCTCCACTGGTATGCGCGCCTCACGCAGAACGGCCGCCTCGGCGTATCCGCGGTTCTGCAGGGCGGTCTCGATTCTATCGAGCGATGTTGTGAGATCGATTTCGCTGAAAGGCTCACCGATCTTCAAGGGGAGATTACTCAGACCGATCGCTTCGATGCCGCCTAGCGGCTCGAGCCCCTCCACCTGGAAGTCGCGCACGACGACGGGCTCACCCTCTCCGATCCGGAAGGTCACGTCAACCGAATTCCGCTCACGCACGACGATCGTGTCGACCTGCGCTTGCCGAAAACCGCGTCGGAAGTAAAAGACACGGATCCTGGCGACATCGGTTCTGAGCTCGCGCGGATCGAGTCGCTCCGTGCGCTGAAAGGTACCCAACCCAAACCAACAGAACGGAGCCAAAAACACGGACTTACAACCCGAGGCACGCGTGACTATGCGACGTTTGATCTCGTCATTGCTGAAACGCTCATTGCCCTCGATTTCAACTCGGCGAGTGACCGGAAGGGTGTCACGGGCGGTAGTCTGACCACGCGCTCCCACCGGAGCGGTCAGACTCAAAGCCACGACTAGACAGGCTCGTAAGCGCACGCTGCTGTCAAACACTGCTTCTGCTGCTCATGGGCGATTGGTTTCGCCGATCGAACCTGCATCACTCGGACTCGGGGTGTTCCGAATCCCGCTTTATATCGAAGTGCTGTTTGGCGCCGCTTGGAAAATGATGCTCGCTAATCGGCATGAACCTTGAAAGATCGCTAATCCAAGCGTGGTGCGCCACGCGGATCGTATCATCTGAGACACGTATGACGTTCAATGTGTTCCGTAACCGTTCGCGGCCCCGG
Source organism: Gemmatimonadota bacterium (assembly GCA_039588155.1). Classification (GTDB taxonomy): domain Bacteria; phylum Gemmatimonadota; class Gemmatimonadetes; order Palauibacterales; family KS3-K002; genus JBDHGH01. The sequence goes on from JBDHAI010000031.1 coordinate 8,185, forward strand.
CCGCGACTGGACGTCGTGGTGCCACACTGCACAATCACGATACCTCGGCGCTCCAAATCGCCAGGGAAGAAGTCGAGTGAATTGCCGATGTAGGCCCGATGCATATGGCCTGCCAAGATGAGACCGACCTCCAATTCGGTAAACCGCTTCAACGCGCGCCGAGCAAATGGCATCACATTGCTTCTCTCGAAGCCCGGTGGTGGCGCCAAGTGATGATGAGTGACCACAATCCGGACCAACGACTCGTCGGCCTCCTCGAACGCCCGACTGGCAAAATCGAGTTGCGACCGTCGTATTCGGCCGTTGGTAAGCGTGAACCTGCGGCTCGAGTTGAGTGTGACGATTAGCAGCCCCGCCACCTCGGTGACTGTGTTGAGATCCCTTGAAATATAACGGCGATAGTTTCGGTAGGGCGCTAGAAAGCGTTCCCAAAAGCGGTAGAACGGGACATCGTGGTTGCCGGGCGTGACGACGACCGGCATGGAGAAGAGCTTCAGGAACTCGGCTGCCTGTTCGAATTCGGAGGCCTTTGCCCGCTGTGTCATGTCGCCAGAGACGACCACCACGTCGGGGCGGAGCTCTTCGCCCATCGCAACAACGGCCCGCGCGACCTCCGGGCGAAACGGTGTGCCGAAGTGCAGATCGGATAGGTGGAGTAGGGTCGCCACTCTTGCCGTCCGTCCGATTCTAGTCCACCGACGAAACGGCTGGTTCTAGATTACCACGCTTGGTAAAGGCTCGAACTCCGAGGGCGCCGACCAGGACTAACGCGATGCTGATGAGCTGGGCGAGCGTCAGTCCACCAATGAAGCGGTCGTCTTTAGCGCGAAAGAACTCGACGAACAACCGTTCGATTCCCGCCAACATCAGGTACAACACGAACAACCACCCGGCTCTGTGCGAATGATCTCGCAACCGCCACAACAACCCGAAGATCAAGAGCGATATCAGGACCTCGAAGAGTTGAGTCGGGAAGACGCGCAACACCTCCCAATCAGGTACGGATTCGGGAATGTCTACGCCGAAGACACGGCGCAGATTCCCCGCTGTCGACGGCGGCGAGCCTTTTGGAAACGCCATGCCGATCCAACTATCGGTGGGACGACCATAGTCATCGCCCACCAGAAAACAACCTATCCTCCCTATCGCGTAGGCTATTGGGACGCTCACGGCCGCCACGTCTGCCACGTCCCAAAACGGCAATTTCTCGCGGCGCAACACATAGGCTACACCGAGGCTGCCGCCGAGCATGCCGCCATACCAAACGAGGCCGGCTCGCGAAAAGAGCGTCTGGATGGGATAACGCACCAACAGCGGCCAGTTGAGAAACGCGTAGTAAAGCTTGGCACCGACGATGCCCCCGACCAACGCGCCCATGAGCAGCGTCCACGCTACGTCCTTGTCGTAGCCTTTACGGTGGAACTCGAGACTCGCCACCCAGCCTGCGGCAAGGAAAGCAAGGCCCAGCATCAGGCCGAAGCTAGTGAATTCTATTCCTTTGAACTCGAAGAGTATCGGGTACATTCGCTATCTCTCGCTCTTGAGCGTTAAGCGCGGTCAGCCGTGCGCGATCTTTTCGGCAAAACCAGCCCCGGCATCGAGAGGTCGGCCTGCGCGTTGAGCTCAAGGCCGGACCGCTCGCCGCGTTCGAGCCGAAAGTGTGCAGCACGAGCGACCATGGCAGCGTTGTCCGTCGCCAACCTCGGCGATGGTACGAACAGGAGATCGCTTGGCGACAGCCGCTTGCCAATGCTCTCGGCCAACTTCTTGTTTCGGGCAACGCCACCACCAAGAACGACCCGCGTGCAACCGCTAGATCTTACAGCGCGCAGCGTCTTCTCCGTCAGCTGCTGAAGCGCCGCATGCTGAAACGCCGCCGCGAGGTTGGCCACCTCACCCTCGAGCCGGTCTTGATCCTCCAGTTCTCTGACACGCAGCAGAACCGCTGTCTTGAGGCCGCTGAAGGACATATCGAAGAAGTCATCGTCGCCTTCCTTCTGCCCCGACCGGATCATCGGCACCGGGAACCGGTGTACGCTGGCGTCACCTCCCCGAGCCGTCTGCTCGATGGCCGGGCCGCCCGGGTAGCCCAGCCCCAATAGGCGCGCGACCTTGTCGAACGCTTCCCCAGCCGCGTCGTCGCGAGTCTGGCCGAGCAGGCGATAGCGACCCCAATCCTCGACGTGAAGCAGGAGTGTGTGGCCACCGGAGACCAGAAGCGCCACAAACGGTGGCTGAGCCCGCTCGTCCTCGAGCGCGCAGGCGAAAAGGTGGGCTTCCATATGGTGGATGCCAATGATCGGACGATCCAGTGCATAGGCAGCAGCCTTCAGCCAATTGACACCCACCAGCAGCGAGCCTATCAACCCTGGCCCGGCGGTCACCGCGAACGCGTCGACTCCACTGAGCTCAACCCCGGACTGCACGAGAGTTCCGTCGACGACGCTGTCGATCAGGCGCAGCTGCGCGCGTGATGCGACCTCTGGCACTACACCTCCGAAGTCGCCGTGAAGGTCCTGCGTAGCTATGACATGACCCAGAAGCTCACGCTCGCCCTTCAGCAGAGCGGCGGATGTATCATCGCACGATGTCTCGATGGCCAAGATCAGCGATTCGCTCATGCGCCAGCGTCGCGGCCCGGCTGGGCGCCGCTAACCTTCCTCGCCATCGGTCATCTGTATGGCGCGGGCCGAGTCCGGTTCGATCTCGATGTCTACGAAGGGTCCAAGATCCGGGAGGATGATCTGCAGCGGTCTACCGAAATCGCGAGTCCCTACGAGCTCGACCTTCGGCAAGAGATTCTCGGGACGCACGGCTTCCACCGCGCCTTTAGGTCCGGACAGACGCACATCGACCAGCGACGGCTCGATTCTCAGCTGCGACGCGTTGGCCCCAACCACGCCCACTGGAATACCTCTGAACACCCGTTCCACTCGCGGCTCCACCGATACCGTCACGCGGACGCTCGACGACGATAGCGTAACCCGGCTAGATGCATCTGGCTGCTCCAGCATGACCTCCACGCTTGTCGATTCTCGCAGGTTCTCGCGCACGATCGGGGTGGTGGCAATGGAGTCGATGGCGCCCACCGCTCCTTGTGGCCCCGATACCGCCACCGACGGAGGATCGACCCGGACGGTATCTGACAGCACGAATCCGTCCGCGACGCCGATACGGGTTCGGGCAGCCACGGGCACGACCTTTTGCAGCTTCGGCTGGAAATGCAGCCGCACGAGGTTTGGGGTGACATTCAGCGCGCGGACATCCGACAGTATTCGGCCGTCGCGCCCCACGACCATCTCGGGAGTCAGCTCGATATTCTTGACGAGGGACGGTGGTACACTGTCCACCTGTACGAAGATCTGGGGCCTCGACAGTGATAGCGAAGCCAGATCGCCGGCTCGTCCCGTGAAAACGACGGACACGGATTGGATCGACGGCTCGCGGCCCATCTCTACGTAGTCCGGGTCCGTGAGCGCGATGCCGAGTTCGGTGGGTATGGTCTCCTGTGCAACCGTGTCCGCGCTGACCGCAATCCAGAGGAAGATGGAGAGCAACGTCGCGGTCATCATATACAGCCAGTTACGCTTCAAGTTGGTACGCCAGTCATCCATCATCACATCCTGAGGAGTTCCTCGATAAGGGCCTGATGGCCCGGGGAGTTCCAATCTGCGGCGCCGATCAGTCGTTTGGCTATACGACCCTCGCGATTGAGCACGAAAGTCTCAGGTACGCCGATCGTCTGTAGTATTCGGCGGATCTCTCCCTCGGGATCAAGCAAAACAGGAAAAGTCAACCCGTATTCTTCAACGAATTGCCGTACCTTCTCCTCGCTGCGAGGGCCCGCATCGATCGAGACTGCGAGTACGGTAAAGCCCTGTTCCTTGTAGTGCTCGTAGGCCGCCTGAATCGGCGGCATCTCCACACGACACGGACCACACCAAGTCGCCCAAACGTTGACCAGAACGACTTGTCCCAGGTAGTCGCGGAACGAGATTTCTTCGCCCGTTAGGCTCGTGGCGGCGAACTCGGGGGCACGGTCGCCGACCTCCACGCCACGCGCCTCGATTCCACACGCGGCGAGGAGCCATGAGCCGGCTGCGACTCCGGCGACCGCTAACGCCAATGATGCCTGGTTTTCCAATCTCGTTCTTCGACCCATCACGTACTCACTCCTCAGTGCCACACCGGCGCTATCCGGCGGATCACCCGTCGCCACGAACCGTGTCACCGGGCTCGGAAAGAGCGGGCGCCTTGGCTACGGTAACCGTGACCCGGGCTGCACGTTCCACGACCGTGCCCGGTCGCGGAGACTGTCTCAGCACTGTGCCCGGTGCGGCCAGGGACGCCGAGTCCTGCCTTGTGGTCCCCAGTCGCAGGCCGAGGCGCTCTAACGTAACGCGAGCCTCGGCAAGCGAGCGCGTCACGAGATCCGGCACTCGGACAGATTCCGTTCCCGCACTCACGAAAAGCTGGACCGTGCCCGGCAGCTGCAGCGGCGTGCCTGGGGCCGGCCGGGTATCGACCACTTGGCCGACGTCAGCCTCGGCATCCACCCAGACCAGTTTGCTTTCGTAGCCGGCTCGGGCCAGCGCGATCTCAGCCTGGCCATGCCCGAGCCCGACCACATCCGGTATCGGCGCCAGCTGAGGACCCAGGCTCAGCGTCACACCCACCGGCGTACCTGGAATCGCGACCTGCCCACCCAATGGCTCCTGTGCGACCACGGTCCCCACGGCCGTGATATGGTGTAGGCCGGCCTCTTCGGCATAAGCCAGACCCGCGTCGGCGAGAGCCTCGCGGGCCGCCTTCGCTGTCAAGCCGACGACGTCGGGCACGCGTGTGAGGTCAGCCCCCGCGTCTTGCGCGGGAAAAACGACAAGCGCAGCGATCAGATAGCCCAGCAGAAACCCACCCGCCAGCACGCCCAGGAAAGCCACCAGCGCATTCTGGACACGCGTGCGCTTAGCGCGGCGGCCGGGGATTGGCTGTCCCGCGCCCGGCGCCTCAGCTGGCTCGGCGTCGTAGTCTCGCGGCATACGCTCCGTCCATACCGTGTTGCTGCGGTAGCACTCTCAGCGCGCCATCCTCACCCAGCAGTTCAGCCGGCAGCACAGTCGCGGGGACCGGCTCCAGCTCAAAGCCGGGATGTCTGGACAGGAACGCCTCCACCTGCTCCTCGTTCTCCTCCGGTTCAAGTGAGCACGTCGCATAGACCAGCAGGCCGCCGGCTGTCACGATGTTTCCTGCTGCATCCAGCAGGCGACGCTGCAAATCTTGAAGCACGCCAAGGTCGTTCGGACCGATCCGCCAACGTGCGTCGGGGTGCCGCGCCAGTGTCCCCGTTCCACTACACGGGACGTCCAGCAAAACGACCGCCGCCTCGGTAATGGGCGGTCGCGTCGAATCGGACCTGACGACGTGAAGCTTGGACAGACCCAGCCGGGCTCGGTTCTCCAGCAGCTTCCTCAGCCGAGCCGGGGCCAGATCAAAAGCCCAGACCTCGTGGCCCCGCCCGGTCAGCAACGCCGCCTTGCCGCCCGGTGCCGCACAAAGATCGATGACGGCGCTCCTCGGGTCCAGGGCCATGTAGTCGACGACTGCCGCGGCGCCAGGATCTTGCACGACCGCCGGTACCAAATCCAGCGCACGCTTGAGCGCCCGCGAGTCGACGGACAGCGAAGCCGTACTCAGCCGCACCGACTCCGCCGCTATTCCCTCGGCCTGCAACGTGCGCAAAGCCCGATCAACGGGACCGAATACGCTGAGGAACACGCCTGGCCGACGGTTGTCGTACTCGACGAGTCGGCTGACGTCGTCTACGGACCAGTTGTTCAGCCAACGCTCGAGGAGCCATGCGGGGTGCGAGCCCCACGTTGTCAGATACGCGAGCGGATCACTGACAGACGTGAAGTCGTCCCAAGACCCGCGGCTCAGCCTTCTCAGCACGGCGTTGGTGAGTCCGGCGGCACCCTTGCCCTCGGCCAACTTCGCGGCTTCGACCGCCTCCGCAACTGCAGCGTAGGCGGGCACTCGATCCAGCTCCAGCAGCTGGTAAGCGCCGAGTCGGAGAATCTCCAGCACGTCAGGCTCTAGCCGCTCGATCCCACCCGAGACGATCGAATCGATGACGTGGTCGATTCGACCGCGAAGCCGAAGAACTCCGTACGTCAACTGCTGGGTCAAGCGGCGGTCCGGCTCCGCCAAAGCCACCGCGATCCGCTCAAAGGCGTGGTCCACGTAGTCCCCGCGTCGGACAGCGCGCAACACCTCGAGCGCGGCGGACCGCGCCGGCGAGACCTTCGCTACTTCGGTCAGCGCGCTGGACCTCAGTCCAACATGCCGGCCGTCGGACTCGACGGCGAAGCGAGCTCTCGCTTTGGCATGCGACCGGCCAGGTAGGCGAGCCGACCTGCCTCGGTGGCTAGCTTCATGGCCGTCGCCATCCCGATCGGATCATCCGCTGCAGCAACTGCTGTGTTCATCAAGATTCCGTCGACCCCCTGCTCCATCGTGACGCACGCGTCTGAGGCGGTGCCCACACCGGCATCGACGATGATCGGCACGGCGACTCGGCTCTTGATCAAACGAATATGGTAGGGGTTGAGCAGACCGAGTCCGCTCCCTATCGGCGATGCCAGCGGCATTATCGCCGACACGCCGGCAGCCTCGAGCTTCAAAGCAGTCACCAGATCCTCGTTCGTGTAGGCCAGTACCTTGAAACCCTCGGCGACCAGCGTGCGGGCGGCCGCAAGCAATCCCTCGACGTCAGGCAGCAAAGTGTCCTGATCTCCGATCACTTCCAATTTAATCCAGTCGGTGAACCCGGCCGCGCGGCCCAGCTCGGCGTAGCGGATCGCATCCTCCGCGGTGTAGCAGCCGGCCGTGTTGGGCAGTAGCTCCCAGTTGTCTCGAGCGAGATGGAAGAGGACGCCCTCCTCTTTCGTACGATCGAGATCAACACGCCGGACCGCGACCGTCACGATTTCGGTGCCCGAGGCGGCGATCGCCTTCACCATAGTTGCGTTGTCTTTGTACTTACCGGTTCCGAGAATCAGTCGCGATCGGAACCTGCGGCCAGCAATCTCGAGCGGCTCATCAACCTTGTCGGGCAACTCGGCGGCGTCGCTCATCTAAGTCTTCCTCCTTGATGATCCACTGCATTCTGTCGCGTGTTGCGTCTTAGCCACCGCCAACGAAGTGTACAAGTTCGATCGTGTCGCCGGCGGCGACGGGTTCGTCGCCGTACTGCCCTCGTCGAACGATCTTCCTGTTCCTCTCGACCACCACGGTGCGCTCGTGAAGATCCAGATGCGCCAGAAGTCCCAGGACCGACAGACCCTCCGGGACATCTCGCGGCTCGCCGTTGATGGTAATTGTGATCGTTGTCGGATCGGACCTGAGCATGGTTTCTAAGTTAGTTTACGATTCGGTTCGCCCCGAAAGGCGAGTCCGCTCTTGATCGCCTGAACATATTGCGTCACTTGCGCCCCGAGGTCGTCAGACTGCCAGATCCGGCTGAGGACGGCAACACCCCAGGCGCCTGCTTTCACCACATCGCATGCTGCATCGGGTGTGATACCCCCAATGGCCACAATCGGTCGCCCCGCCGCAGCTTTAACCGCTTCCTGCAATCGCTCCAGACCGAGCGGCGCTCGGTCCGGATGGGATGGGGTCGTGTAGATGTTACCCAGCACGGCCAGGTCCGCACCCGCGGCGAAAGCGCTGGCCACTTCTTGTACGCTGTGGATTGAGGATCCAATCCAGCACCTTCTTCCGAGCAGCCGCCGGGCGTCGGCGGGTGACAGGCTACGAGAGCCGAGTTGAACACCGTCGGCGCGAACGGCGAGAGCGAGATCGATGCGATCGTTTATCCAGAGGCTCGATCCCGTCTCCGCGACCGCACGCTTGAGAGTCCGACCGAGATCGCAAAGCGTCCTACCCGCTAGCCCGTGAGCCCGCAACTGCAGCGCGCATTCACCGCCGCCAGCCGCGAGCGCAACCGACGCTCCCTCGCAGAAGTCGGCCGCGCCAACGACTTGTTCGTTGGTGACGAGATAGAGCCGGGGAAGTCTCCGCTTCAAATGAACTTCTGCCCTACTTCGATCCCGCGCCCGCGAATCCAATCCGTCGCGCCCATGCGTCGCTTGCCCGCCGGTTGTACTTCGCCGATTCCCAGTCGACCGCGCCCCGTTGCGACCTCCAGGCCCGCACGAGGATCAGCCAACGCGACCACGCCCGGCTCAGCCGAATCCGTAGCCTCCACCAGCCTGGGCGCAAACAGACGCACTCGCAGGCCGCCGAGCTCCGACCACGCCCCCGGTGCCGGGTCTGTTCCCCGTATCCAACGGTCGATCTCCACGGCTGCAAGGCTCCAGTCGATACGAGCGTCTTCCGCCGCGAGCTTCGGGGCGAAGCTCGCGGCCGCCTCATCCTGTGGCTCGCCCTCGGCCGCACCGGCCTCGATCAGGGCGAGCGCCTCGATCAGAGCCGCGGCGCCGAGCTGTGCCAGTTGCGTCGTGAGCACGCCCGCCGTGATGTGGGGCGGAACGGGGCAGTGCGCTTTTAGGATCATCGGGCCGGCATCCATCTGCTCGACCATCCTCATGATCGTCACTCCGGTCTCACTGAATCCTCTGATGATCGCCCAATTCACCGGTGCAGCGCCTCGCAGCTCCGGCAGCAGCGAAGCGTGGACGTTGAACGATCCCAAAGCAGGGAGGTCGAGGATCTCCGCGCGCAGGATGTGCCCGTAGGCGGCCACGGCAGACACATCCGGAGCGAGCTCGCTCAAATCCGCCATGAACTCCTCGCCCCGGGGCTTATCGGGCTGCAGGACGGGTATGCCGGAATTTTCCGCGATCACTTTGACGGGAGGAGGTTTGAGCTTGCGACCGCGGCCAGCCGGTCTATCGGGTTGGGTGACGACGCCGACAACGTTTCGTTTGGCGTCCAGGAGACCCCCAAGCACGGTGCTCGAGAAATCCGGGGTCCCCCAGAAGACGATTCTCACTGCTGTGCAGCCTCCTTGCGCAACTTCTTCCACTTGTTGAGCAGCAACTTGCGTTTGATGGGAGAGAGTCGATCGATGAAAAGGATACCGTCCACGTGGTCGAGTTCGTGCTGGATGCAGCGCGACAGCAGATCGCTGGCCTCGATTCGTATTGGCTCGCCGTCGAGATCTTGCCCCTCCATCACGATAGCCAACGATCGGTCTACGGCCCCGAACAAGCCGGGCAGGCTCAAGCAGCCTTCGTCACCTCTTTCGGACCCCGAGCGCTCGACTATGACCGGATTCACGACGGCACGCGGCTGAGTCTCCGGATTACCGACATCCATGACGAACAACCGTTTCGAGACGCCGACTTGAGGTGCTGCGAGCCCGATGCCTTCAGCGCCGTACATCGTCTCGAACATGTCCTCGGCCAACTCCCTGAGCTCGTCGTCGAACTTTTCGACGATATCAGCTCTCTGGCGGAGAACGGGGTCACCCAGTAGACGAATCTCCAGCTTGCTTATTCTTCCTCCTCGGCACCAACGGCAAACCTCTTCGCGATTTTGTCGCGCTCGACGACGATACGCGTGTCGTCGGCAGTCTTGATAGTGAGCCGGTCTTCCTTGATGTGGACGATCCGGCCCACGACCCCTCCCACCGTCGCGACTTCGTCACCGCGCCTTAGGTTTTGGACCATCTCCTGATGGCGCTTCTGCTGCTGACGCTGCGGCCTAATGAGCAAGAAGTAGAAGATTCCGATGAACGCGGCGAGCATGACAAAGGTCCCCATGGCTCCGCCGCCGCCCTGCTCCGCAGGAAAGAACGTAAGTGCAAGCAATTGCCGTCCCTCGCGATTCAGATGATTCCAGGTTGTAGGATCAGTTGTAAGGATAAAGAGCAGAGAGTCAAGTACCTCACCCCCCGCCCTGCTCATAGCGCGCCAACCACTCGCCGACCCAGCTACTCAGGCGCCCGGCCTCGATGGCGGCCCGAGCCTGTCTCGTCAGGTCGATTAGGAAATGGAGGTTATGTATGGACAGAGCTCGCAGCCCCAAAAGCTCATTCGCTACGAAAAGGTGGCGAACGTACGCTCGACTGTACTTACCGCAGGCCCAGCAGCCACAACCCGGCTCGATCGGCGATGCGTCTTCCTTCCACGCCGCCTGCTTGACGTTGACCGACCCTGCCGAAGTGAAGGCCGTGCCATTCCTGCCGTTACGCGTCGGAGCGACGCAATCGAAGAGATCGTAGCCCTGGCGAATAGCTTCCAGTAAGTCGCCCGGGTATCCAACGCCCATGAGGTAGCGCACGCAATGTTCGGGAAGCTGGGGGCCTATCCCATCCAGAACTTCGTACATCAGTTCTTTCGGCTCGCCGACGGAGAGGCCACCCATCGCCAGGCCGGGCCAGCTGCGGACTTCGAGAGCACGCTGTAAGGACTCGGCCCTCAGGTCCAGAAACGTCCCCCCCTGCACAACCGGCAGCAGCACGCGCGCGTAATCGTCGGGCGCAGTTTCGTCGAACCGTGATGCGCATCGTTCCAGCCACCACTGAGTCCGCTCCACCGCCCGTGCAGCTGTATCGCGATCTGCTCGGCCGGGAGGGCATTCATCGAACGCCATGATGACGTCGGCCCCCAAGGCCAGCTCGATCTCGACCACCAGTTCCGGTGTGATGAAATGCCGGGACCCATCGATGTGGCTCTGGAACCATACGCCTTCGTCCGTGACCTTGTTTATGGCGGCGAGCGAGAACACCTGATAACCACCCGAATCGGTGAGAATCGGTTTCTGCCAGTTCATGAAGCGGTGCAGCCCACCCAGTCGGTGGACCAGTTCGTGACCCGGTCGCAGATACAGATGGTAGGCGTTGGCCAGGACGATCTCCGCTCCGAGCTCCAATAGCTCCTCCGGCGCGATGGCTTTGACGGTTCCCTGCGTACCCACGGGCATGAACGCAGGTGTGCGCACCGAGCCATGGGCCAGATGCCAGGTACCCGAACGTGCCCGGCCGTCTCGACTCTCCAGAGCGAACGTACCCACTGGCATAAGGTCGCCAGAGCGGTTGCCCGGCTCGGAATGGGCCGGTCCCGTCATAGCACCGCCATGGAGTCGCCGTACGAATAGAAGCGATAGCGCGCCTCGATCGCATGCCGGTACGCCGACATCGTCAGGTCGTAGCCGCAAAAAGCGGCGACCAGCATGAGAAGCGTCGAGCGAGGCAGGTGAAAGTTCGTAATCAGGTGATCTACCGCCCGAAACTCGTAACCTGGCCGAATATAGAGGTCCGTCTTGCCCTCGCACGGAGCGACGAAGCCCCGCTCGTCCGCCACGGCTTCCAGGGTCCTGACCGTCGTCGTGCCCACCGCCCACACCGCGGCCCCGCGCCGGCGTCCGCTGTTCATCGTTTCGGCCGCGTCAGGCCCGATGCGATAGCGCTCGGCGCCCAGTTGGTGCTCTCGAGGATCATCCGCTTCCACCGGCCTGAAGGTCCCTGGACCGACGTGCAGTGTGATCTTCGCGATCTCGACGCCGCGCCGCCTGATCTTCTCAAGAACGCGCGGGGTGAAATGCAGGCCCGCCGTCGGTGCCGCCACGCTACCCGCTTCCTCCGCGTACACAGTTTGGTAGCGCAGGCGATCGTCTTCGTTATCCGCGCGCCTTATGTAGGGCGGCAAAGGCATATGACCGCTCCGTGCGACCGCCTCTGAGGGATCGCAGTTCGTGAGTAACCGGACCACGCGCGCCCCGAACTCGCGCGAATCTTCGATGCTGACCGACAGGTCCTCGGAGATTTCCACGATCCGTCCGGGCTTGAGTTTTCCTCCCGGCCGCACGAGGGCGCGCCACAAGAACCCGTCAGCGTCGAGCGGCTCGACGAGCAGAATTTCGGCCGCCGCGCCCGTCGGCTTGTTTCCCAAAAGGCGCGCCGGGAAGACGCGCGTGTCGTTGAGCACCAGAACGTCGCCGGCCGACAGCATTTCGGGGAGGTCCCGGAAAGACCGATCCTCGAGGGCACCGTCCGTTCGCCGAACCATCAATAAGCGGCTCTGGTCTCGTTCGGCGAGCGGCTGCTGAGCGATGAGTCGTTCGTCTAGCGGGTAGTCGAAATCTCGAGTGAGCAGAGGCTGTCGGTGCTCGTTTGGGCCCGGCGGTGACGACGCGATCCTGGCGGGAACACGATCAGCCATCTGTGAACAGGTGACCCTGCTCGCCGCCTGAGGCCGCTGGCATATCGTAACCGAAGCGGCCGTCGGCCTTGGGAGTCGCCACCCGGCCTCGAGCGGTGCGCTGTAGGAGGCCGTTTTGAATGAGGTACGGCTCGTATACCTCTTCGAGAGTGTCGGCCTCCTCGCCGAGTGCAACCGCCAGACTCGAGAGGCCGACGGGTCCCCCGTCGAAGTCCTCGATGAGCAGCCGCAGCATGCGCGCGTCCATTTGTTCGAGGCCGTACTCATCGACGTTCAACATCTCGAGCGCTGCCTCGGCGACTGGCCGCACGATCCGGCCATCCGCCTTGACCTCGGCGAAGTCGCGTACCCTGCGCAACAGGCGGTTGGCGATGCGCGGAGTGCCCCTCGAGCGACGCGCGATCTCTTCCGCACCGGAATCCTCGATCGAGACTCCGATGATCCCAGCTGAGCGCAGCACGATCTGTTTCAGCTCCTGTGTCGGGTAGTAGCCGAGTCGCTCGACCACGCCGAACCGTGCACGCATCGGCGGTGTCAGCAAGCCAAAACGGGTCGTTGCGCCGATCAGCGTGAAGCGCTCCAACTTCATCGCGACCGTCTGCGCCTTCGGACCTTCGCCGAGGCGAATTTCGATACGGAAATCCTCCATGCCCGGGTAGAGAAACTCCTCGATCACCGGCCGCAGGCGGTGAATCTCGTCGATGAAGAGGACCTCGCCCTCTGCGAGATTCGTCAGAGACGAGACGAGGTCACCCGGCTTCTCGAGCGCCGGGCCCGAAGTCGTCTTGATTTGCACACCGAGCTCGTTGGCGATCAGCAAAGCCAGGGTGGTTTTCCCAAGGCCAGGCGGTCCGTAGAAAAGCGTGTGGTCGAGTGGCTCGCCGCGCTTCAATGCCGCTTCTATATAGATCGCCAGGCTTTCCTTGACCTTTCCCTGCCCGACGAACTCAGACATACGCTGCGGGCGCAGAGCCGCCTCGCTGGCCTTTTCGCCGACCATAGCCTTTGGAGTGGTGATTTCCGTCGTCATGTCAGTCCCGCCAGCGCTTCCCTCACCAAGCTCTCGACGTCCTGATCGCCACCGTCCCTGTCCCGGAGCACGCTACGCATGGCGCTCTCGGCCTCGAGGCGTGAATAGCCGAGCGCCATCAGTGCGGCAACCACTGACTCGGCCATGGCCGCCTCGGGCTCGGCCTCGACCGCCGCGGCCACCATGTCGTCCAATTTGTCGGCAAGCTCGAGCGCGATGCGTTCCGCCTTCTTCTTCCCGACTCCGTTGACCGTTTGCAGCCGGCTGAGGTCTTTACTTCTAATCGCTTCAACAAGCTGTGTCACGCTCATCGAGCCCAGGAGTGTCAGGGCGAGGCGCGGCCCCACACCGGAGGCGCTCTTCAGTCTCAAAAAGAGCGCTCGGTCCAGCTCTCCTCCGAACCCGAAGAGATCGAGACCGTCCTCTCGACCTATGAGGGCGGCGTGCAGCTCGACTTCGCGGCCGACACGTGGTAGCGTTTCAAAGACCGTGGCGGGAATAAACAGCTCATATGTCACCCCCCCGGGAGTCTCGATCTCGGCGCGACCGATCTCTTTTCGCACCAACTTTCCACGAATCCGGCTAATCAACTACCTCATGCCTTCCAGGGCTCGACTCCGGAACAAGTGGCAGAGCGCTACGGCTACACCATCGGCGGCGTCCGACGGCTGCGGCGGCTCTGCAAGCGAGAGGTGCTTCTGTACCATGAAGGCCACCTGATCTTTTGCCGCTCTTCCGCTGCCGACTACTGCGCTCTTCACCTCGGCGGGTGGATACTCGGCAACCGGGATACCGCGCACGGCCGCAGCCAACATGACCGCGCCCCGCGCGTGACCTAGGATGACCGGCGTTCTGACACTGCGGCTATAGAAAACGCCCTCGACGCAGAGGACGTCGGGGCGCGTGCGCTCAATCACTTCCGATATACCTTCAAAAATCTCCAGCAGGCGCTCAGCCAACGGGGCTTGGGTCGCGGAGCGAATGGCCCCGCATTCCACGAGGCTCGGATCGTTGCCCTCAGCCCGGAAGACGACACCGTATCCCGTGGTCCGGGTTCCTGGGTCCACACCGAGAACAATCATCGCCCGACCCCCACACCCCAGTTGCTGAGCCTGCGCGCCGTCGTCGTGCGAATCATCGAAGCCCGGCTCTCGCCGGGTACGGAGACGAACTTGGGAATCGCGCCGAACGGTTCGATTACCCTGCCCCTGCCAGCTCCGCGAGAAGTGTCTCGTCGATATCGAGGTTGGAGTAGACGTCCTGAACGTCCTCCTGATCCTCGAGCGCCTCCAGCAATGCGACAAGTTTCTCCGCGTCCCGGCCCTCGATGCGCACCGTCGTCTTGGGGATCATCGCAAGCCGGGCCTCCATGATATCGATCTTTCGACTGCGCAGCGCTTCTTGGACAGCGTGGAAGTTGGACGGATCGGTCGTCACGACGTAGGCGTCGCCGTCCGCTTCCAGATCGTCAGCGCCCGCCTCCAGCGCCGCCTCGAGGGCCACATCCTCGTCGTAGCGGCCTGCATCGATGATCATCTGGCCCCGGCGCTCGAAGTTCCAAGCCACCGAGCCCGAAGTGCCGAGATGCCCGCCGTGCCTATCCAGCACGCGCCGCACGTCCGCCACCGTTCGATTCGTATTGTCGGTGACCGCACTGACGAGTATGGCTACACCGCCCGGCCCATACGCCTCATAGCTGACTTCCTCGAACGATGCGCCCGGCAGCTCCCCGGTACCGCGTAGAATCGCCTTCTCTATGTTGTCCTTCGGCATGTTCGCGGCTTTGGCGTTCTCGATCGCCGTTCGCAGCCACGGGTTGCCGTCAGGCTCGCCACCACCTTCGCGCGCAGCCACCGTGATTTCGCGGATCAGTCTCCCGAAAAGCTTGCCGCGTTTGCTGTCCTCGGCCGCTTTCTTGCGCTTGATCTGCGACCACTTGCTGTGGCCGGCCATTCGTCACTCTCTCCCATCAATTGCATCCGCAGTCACGCCGGTCAATATAGACGCGAGGGTGAACCCAATCAAACTACTTCTTCTCCCCTTCTTCACGCGCGGTGGCTTCCTCCTTTACCTTCTCGATAATGTTCGGCGGAGCCTGGTCGTAGGAATTGAATTTCATCTTGTAACTGCCGCGACCTTGCGTGATGGAGCGAAGGGTCGACGAGTACCGGTACATCTCGTTGAGCGGCACCTGAGCTTTCACGACCTGCTTCTTAGCCCTCTGCTCCATGCCCAGGATCTTTCCACGCCGCTGGTTGAGGTCACCCATCACATCACCCATGTACTCGTCTGGAACAACGACCTCGACCTCGTAGATCGGCTCGAGCAGTATGGGTCCGGCCTGAGGGGCGACGTTCTTGAAAGCCAGAGAACCGGCGACCTTGAACGCTATGTCGGAAGAGTCTACCGAGTGATGTGAACCGTCGTAGACCTCCGCCTTGAAATCGACGACCTGGTACCCGGCGATAATGCCTCGCGCCGCCGCCTCCTGTACCCCCTTGTTCACTGAAGGGATGAACTTCCCGGGAATGACACCGCCAACTACTTTGTCCACGAACTCGTAGCCGCTGCCCGCCGGCAGCGGGGCGAGGCGAACCCAGCAATCCCCGTACTGGCCGCGGCCGCCGGTTTGCTTCTTGTACCGTCCGTGTCCCTCGGCCGTCTTCGTGAACGTCTCCCGGTAGGGGATACGAGGTTGCTCGGTTTCCACGTTGACTCCGAAGCGGCGCTTCAGGCGCTCGATCGCGATCTCCAGGTGCATCTCGCCGAGCCCACGGGCGATTGTCTGGCCAAGCTCCGCGTCGTAAGCCGAGCTGAACGTGGGATCCTCTTCGTGAATCTTGTGCAAGCCCGTGGCGACCTTTTCTTCGTCGCCACGCTTGGCGGGCCTCACGGCTATGGCGATGTCGGCATCGGGAAAGTCGATCCCGGACAGCACCAGCGATCCGTTCTCGCTCGAGAGCGTGTCACCGGTGTGTGTGTCACGAAGCTTGGCCACCACTCCGATGTCGCCCGCGTGAAGCTGGGTCACCTCCACCCGGTCTTTACTGCGGAATTCCGGGGTGGCCGAGTTTCTCCGTCACCTCCCGGTTCGTGTTCTTCGCCGCGGAGCCCGCCGATACGGTTCCAGAGAAAACCCTGAAATACGACAACTCGCCAACGTGTGGTTCCGATGTCGTCTTGAAAACCAGAGCCATCAGCGGACCGTCATCCGCTGCCGTTAGCTCCCGTTCGCCGTCACCTTCGCGAGCGAGCTCGTGCACCGCCTCCGCCGGACTCGGCATGATGTCAACCAGTCGCTCTGTTAGACCCCTTGCCCCATACCCGATCTCGGGAGCAGCGCAGACCACCGGATAGATCAACCCGCTCTTCATCGCCGCCTTTAGGGCTTCCGCCGCCCGCTTGGGCTCGATCGTCTCCTTTTCGAAGTACTCTTCCATCAACGCATCGTCTGTCGCCGCGATCGCCTCGACCAGCTCCTGGTAAGCGGTGCTGTAGGCTTCCTGCAGATCCTCCGGGATTGCCTCGACCTTGTAATCACCTTTGCGCGACTTCGCATCGAAGACGTGCGCCTTCCCGGACAGGAGATCGACGACCCCCGTGAACGCGTCGCCGGAACCGACTGGGATCTCCAGCGGGACGACGTCCTTCGAGAACGTTTCCCGAAGATCGCCCAGCACGGACCCAAAGTTCGCATTCTCTTTGTCCATCATGGAGATCACGAAAATGCGAGGGATTCCCCGCGCCTGGCAGTACTCCCAGACGTTCTCGGTGCCCACGAGAACGCCGGCGGTCGCGTCCACCATGATGACCGCGCCGTCCGCCACTCGAATGCCCGCCTTGGTGTCCCCCGCGAAATCCAAGAAGCCCGGCGTGTCGATCAGGTTGAGCTTCGTGTCCCTCCAGACGGCATGAGCCACCGCGGTGCTGATCGAGATTCCGTGGCTCTTCTCCTCCGCCGTGAAGTCGGTGACCGCCGTTCCTTCGGTGACGTTACCCCTGCGGTTTGTGGCTCCCGCGGAGTAGCAGATCGCGTCGACCAGACTGGTCTTGCCAGTCCCGCCATGCCCGAGGACGACGACATTACGAATAGCTTCTGTGAGAAAGGTCTTGGCTGCCAACTGCGGCCTCCCTGGCTGCGTCTGGAGTGTGAACGGACCGCAATCGTATTTTCAGACGGAGAGCGAGTCAAGGACACCCCGCGGACTGAGACGGCCGCTCGCGCCAACGGGCCACAGCGGCGATGAGGGCCGGCCAGCCGGTGAAACGGCGCAGACGCCAACTGGCGCGCGGCGAATGCGGCGCAGGGGCGCATATGTCTGGCGTGAAGAGGGCGAAGCAGGCGGGGCTCGGGACGACCCGATGGGTCAGTGCCGTACCCCGTGTTTCTCCTGACGCCGGCGCGAAACCTCGTCGAGAAAGCGACGTTCCTCCGCCGTCAGCGACTCGAGGCCGTGAGCCGCGATCTTGTCGAGCAGCGCATCGACGACCTCCAAGATCTTCTTCTCCTCCTCGGCCTCCTTAGAGCGCTTCCGCCCGACGTCGCCCGACCCGGAGCCTCCGGGTACCACCGAAAGCCCGCGCCTGCGAAACCGCTTCCGCGCCCTTCCGTACCAGCTATCGACCCGCCAGCCCTGTTTCAGGTAGGCGAAGCCCACGACCAGTCCGCCGAGGTGGGCGAAGTGGGCGATCCCATCGGAGCCGCCCGGGCCGACCGCGGAGAAGAAAGATATACCACCGAGTATCATAACGAGGTATTTGGCTTTGATCGGGAAGATGCCCCAGATCCATATCGGGCTGTCCGGCCAGTTGAGCGCGTAGGCCAGCATGACGCCGTAGATGGCGCCGGAAGCACCGACGATCGGTGCGTTGCCTCCGTAGAAGAGCGTAAAGGCGTGGAAGAGCGCACCACCGATACCGCAGATCATGTAATACTTGATGAACTCCCTCCCACCCCACCGCGCCTCGAGCGGCGGGCCGAAGAAGAAGAGAAACAGCATGTTCAAGAAAAGGTGTAAGAAGCCGCCATGCACGAACATGTAGGTGATGATCGTCCATGGGGCTTTCCAGCCCTCGGATACCGAGAAGCTGAAGTGGGTCCACCACCACTGGCGGGGTAACAGACCCGAGCCCTCCAGTACCCACATGATGATGTAGACCACCGCATTGGCGAGGATGAGCCGCTTGACCCACGGTGTCAGTTGGTAGCCGAACGACACGGAACTACTGCGGTGCATAGACCTCACAAACATCTCCTGGCGGCGTTGTCCACGACTACTTCCCTAACCCGGCTAACCGCGGCGAGTTCCGCGCCCACCCCTGTCCTCGATCGCCAAACGTACGATACGGTCGCACAGCTCTTCGAAGCTCACGCCCGCCTCGGCGGCCGCTTTCGGCAGCAAGCTGGTCGCGGTCATGCCGGGCAGCGAATTGGCCTCCAGACACCAAGCTTGATCGTGCTCATCGAGACGGAAATCCACTCGGCTATAGGCCGACAGCCGCAGTAGGCGGTGTGCTCTCACCGCAAGTTCCTCGACCTCGGCCGCGGTATCCGCATTCAGCGGCGCCGGCACGAGGTATTCCGACATTCCCTTCGTATACTTGCACTCGTAGTCGTAAATCTCGTGGCTGGGACGAATCTCGACGATCGGCAACGAGCTATCGCCCAGTACCCCAACCGCCAGCTCGCGTCCTGGTATGAACTTCTCGGTGAGAAGCGGCCCATCGTAGCCGGCTGCTCTCTCCAGCGCTCCCTCCAGTTCCTCGGCCGACTTCACGACGCTCACCCCGACCGTTGAACCCTCCCGCGAAGGCTTTACCACCACCGGGAAGCCGCCGAGCTCGCTCTCGATACTGCCAGGGTCCACGGGACCCACCAGCCAAGGCGGCGTGGGCACGCCTCCGCTGACGAACAGCTCCTTGGTCACCAGCTTGTCCATCGCCAGGGCGCTTCCCAGCGGACCGCTGCCCGTGAACGGTACGCCGATCAGGTCCAGAACCGCTTGCACGCGTCCGTCTTCGCCGGCTCCGCCGTGCAGGGCCACGAAGACCACATCGGCAGCGCCAAGCTCCGGCACTTCCTCGAGGCCCCGGGCCAAGCTACCCGTCGCCAATCGCGCCAGTTCACCGCTCGCCGGCGGCCGCCGTCCGATTCCGGGTGGTGCGGCGCCCGCCGTTTCAACAGCCGAGATCAGCCTCCCGTCTGCCGCATCGATGGACACGACCTCGTGCCCGCGATTTTGCAGAGCTTTCGCGATCTCCCTCCCCGTCGCGAAGGAGACATCGCGTTCGGGGCTCGTCCCGCCCATCAACACCGCGATCTTCACCAATTCTCCGCGAGTTCTAGTGGCCGATCATGAAGTGAACGACATCGAAGCGGGTGATGATGGCGGCCGGCTTGGCATCGCGGCGGATGATCACAGCCGGCTGGCCAGAGAGGAGCTCTCTTGTCACCTCGTCGAAGTCAGCGTCGTAGTCGAACACCGGCAAGGCCGGCTCCATTAGCTTTTCGACCGGCGATTCGATGGATTCCGGGTCTTCGAGCAATCGTCCCATAAGCGCCGCTTCCGAAACCGATCCTACGCAATCGTTCCCGACGATAATCGGAATTTGCGACACGTTGTGCTCTTCGATCAGCTCCAGCGCTTTCCTTGCGGGCGTCTTCGGCTCAATGCTGATCAGCGAAGGAATACGCTCCGGCTTCTTGCCCAATACGGCAGCGACACTCGTACTCTCGTCCACGAGCAGCCGGTTTTCCCGCAACCAGTCTTCGTTGTAGAGTTTCGACAAGTAGCGTTCACCGGTGTCGCAGAGGAGGCATACGACGAGAGCTCCGGGGTCGTTCAGCTCCCGAGCCAGCTCCACGGCCGCGTGGACGATGAGCCCGGTGGTACCGCCGACGAAGAGACCCTCCTCGCGCGTCAGACGCCTGGCCATGGAAAACGCGTCTCGATCATCGACGACCCGGAATTCATCCACCAGGTCAAAATCGAGGGTCGTGGGGATCTTGTCGTTGCCGGCACCCTCGACTTTGTACGGAGCGTACGGGCCAATCTCACGTGTCTCGAAGTAGTGGGCGTAGATCGATCCTTTGGGATCCGCCGTGATGACGCGAACCTCAGGATTACGTTCCTTCAGGAACCGCGCGACACCGGTCACCGTGCCGCCCGTGCCTGCGGCTCCGACGAAATGCGTGACGCGCCCCTCCGTCTGCTCCCATATCTCGGGGCCGGTCGTCAGATAGTGTGCCTCGGGATTGGCCTCATTGTAGAACTGGTCTGCCATGACAGCGCCCGGCGTCTCGTCCACGATCCGGCGTGCGAAATTCAGGTAATTGTCGGGGTGATCGGGCGCGACCGCAGAAGGTGTGGTGACGACTTCGGCTCCGAAGGCCCGCAGGAGTCGGATCTTCTCCTGGCTGAACTTGTCCGGCATAGTAAAGATACACCGGTAGCCTCTTACACAAGCGGCGATCGCCAGCCCGACACCCGTGTTGCCGGCGGTACCTTCGACGATCACGCCACCGCGCTTGAGTGTCCCGGCAGCCTCGGCGGCCTCGATCATCGCTATGCCGATACGGTCCTTGACCGAGCCACCAGGGTTCATGAACTCGGCCTTGCCGTAGACCGGCGTTGCCACGCCGCCTGTCACTTTGCCGAGCCGGATAAGCGGAGTCCAGCCAATGGCATCGATCACGTTCTCATAGGGTCGCAGATGCGACTTCGGTCCCTCATTCGGCATCGTTACCTGCCTTCCGCCGTGGCTGTAACGGTCCCCCGCTGGAAGCGGACCGGAAGCACAGCCCAAATCGCCACGGGTTCCTCGCCCTCGAGTGCGGGATGGTAAGCCAGTTGCTTCGCCCCACTCACAGCGATGGAATCGAGCCGCGCGTGACCGCTTGAACCCGTCAGTTCGACCGAATCCACCGCTCCCGCCTCGGTGATGTGGATCTTGAGCATTACCTCACCCTCGATGCCGTTCCGCCAGAGATCGGCCGGGTATGTGAAGGGTAGCTGCTCCGGGCTCCTGAGCGACGGCAAGCTCTGGTCGGCTCCGAGCCAGGCCTTCATCCCCTCGAAGTCCAGGCGCTCCCCCGCCAACGCGTAGGCGACGGCCGCCGTGGCTACGACAAGTCCCAACAAAAGGAGCTTTCTCACGTCTCTTCCGCCTGGCGTTTCAGTTCAGCTAACAGCGCCAGAGCTTCGATCGGCGTCATCGATTCCGGCGTAATCACTCTCAATCGCTCTAGTACCGGGCTCACCGCAGGCTCGAACAACGATAGCTGCGTGCGGTCCACCGAAACAGGAAGCCGACCGTGTCGCCCGAGAAGCCCGGCACCCTCGTCGGCACCCTCCAGGTCTCGAAGGATCTGCCGCGCACGGTCGATGACTTCCCGCGGGAGGCCCGCCAACCTAGCGACCTGAACGCCGTAAGAACGGTCGGCACCTCCAGGCTCGAGATGCCGCAGGAAGACGATCTCGTCGCCCACCTCTCTGACCGCGACGTTATAGGCCACGGCCGAGCTTAACAGATCGGTGATCTGAGTCAATTCATGGTAATGCGTCGCGAATATCGTCTTGCAGCCAAGGCGGTCATGAATCTGCTCCGTCACGGCCCAGGCAATGGACACCCCGTCATACGTCGACGTGCCGCGGCCGATCTCGTCCAGCAATACCAGACTGCGTTCCGTTGCACCGTTGAGGATGGCCGCAGTCTCGATCATCTCGACCATGAAGGTGCTGTGCCCCTGAGCCAGG
>JBDHAI010000032.1:0-18701 GCA_039588155.1 Gemmatimonadota bacterium
AGGGGGCCGAGCGGCTACTATACGGATCTCCACGCCGATGAGGAGATCGCTCAGCTCCGCGCCATCAAGCAGCGGCTGGCACAGGGCTGGAATACCTGGAACACGCGGAGCGTCACCTCACACGTCCTCCTCCCGGAAGGATTCGCCCTCAACCTCGCCTTCAAGCAGATCTACTGGCTGAATGGGCGCTACCTCGCCGAACCGCTCATCGGGCGCTGGGGTGAGCCGCGCGAAGAGATCCGTCCCGGGCCTCATGCTTACGACGGCAGCTATACGGAGCTGGAGCTTCACTGGGAACAAGTGAACGTCCGCGTACAGAGCGCCCATGATGGCGATGATCTTGTCCTCCTGCTTACGCCACTCGAGGTACCAAGCTCTCCGGTCAGGTTGGTTATCGAGTCCGGGATGCTCTGGAATCGCGAAGGAGCGCTATCGAGATCCGGAAATGTGCTGAGGGCCGAGACTCCGGGTCGAGACATCACGGTGCACACGACTGCCGAGCCGGTGGAAGATCCGTTCGTCGAAGTGATGTCACCTTACCTGGTCGTGAACCTGGATGAGCCGATCGGCATCTCGACCGGTCGAGCGCGGGCGCTCGAAGAAATCCGTGAGACCGTGGCGCAGCGGCGTGAGGAGTTGGTCGGGCACGCCTCAGAATATGGCGAGCTGGCGGAAGCCTACATCGCCGTTCAGGCGGGCATCGCCTGGAATCTCATCTACGACCCCAAGTATGAACGGATCCTCACCACCGTCGGCCGGCTGTGGAACGAGGAACGCGGAGGTTGGGGGCTGTTCGGCTGGGACAACTTCCTCTTGCCATACGTGATATCACTGGATAATCCGGAGCTCGCGCTAGCCACGCTGATCGAACACGTGAGGGGCGCGACCGAGGAAGGTTTCATCCCCAACGACAACCAGGCCAACGAGCGGAAATCGTGGGACCACTCGCAGCCGCCCGTCGGCGGCATCATGGTCAAAGAGATCTACAAGCGCATCCCCGAGGAATGGATGCTCGCATTGGCGTTCGATGTTCTTCTCGAGTGGAACCGCTGGTGGCCTCGCAAGCGAAACAACGAGGGTCTGTTGAGCTGGGGCTCACACGAGGCGAAGAATCCATTCAACGAGCGTTACCGCCGCGACCGAGTCGCCGCCGGCTGGGAGTCGGGCATGGACGATTCGCCGATGTACGAGGACATCGGGTTCAACGAAGAGAAGAACACGATGGAACTGCAGGATGTCGGACTCAACAGCCTCTACATCGCCGATTGCGAGGCACTGGCCGAGATCGCGGTTCTGTTGGGCAGGGACGAGGACGCACGAGAGCTCAGAGAGCGGGCCGATACGTTCCGCGGCAGGATGGAGGAGCTGTGGGACGAAGAAGTCGGCCTCTACTTGAATAAGCGGACCGACACGGGCGAGCTGTCGATGCGGCTGTCGCCGACGCTGTTCTATCCGCTCTTGGCTCAGGTGCCCAGCCAGAGCCGCGCCGAACGCATCGTCGAGGAGCACTTCTACAACGATGATGAGTTCTGGGGCGACTGGGTCGTGCCCACCATCGCCCGCAACGATCCTGCGTTTCAACGACAACGCTATTGGAAGGGTGCGATCTGGCCACCCACCAACTTCCTCACGTATCTCAGCCTCAGAAAGTACGGGATGGCCGAGGCCTACGAGGCACTGGCTCAGAAGTCACTCACGATGTTCATGCAGGAGTGGAAGCGTAAGGGTTTCATCAGCGAGAATTACTCGGCGATCACCGGGGCCGGGGACGATCCGCGCCTCTCCAGCGACAACTTCCATTCCTGGGGCACGCTCTTCGGTATCATGGCCTTCATCGAAGCGGGTTTTCTGCCTGCTCCGGAGACCCAACTGATGCAGCCAGGTGGCTAGCCGGACTTCTTGAACCGCCTTGGTGTGGAGGTTACAATCGGACGGCAGGTATTGGAGCCATCAATCTCTCGAGCAGATCAACGCGGCAAGCTGAAAGTCCGGGCTACTGGAAGCGACTGTGGTCAACCCATAGGAGAGACGCCATGCGCCAGTTAAGGGAACCCTTTTATCTGTCTTCGATGATCAAGGCAGGTTTCATCGTTACAACGCTCACTCTCGTAACCGTTTCCTGTGCCCAGGAAACCGGAATGGAGGAGGAGGCGACCCCGCCAGTGGCTAACGTGATTCCGCAAGAACTGCAGATGCATGGCGACGTGCGGGTAGACGACTACTTCTGGCTCAAGGAGCGGGACAATCCCGAGGTGATATCCTATTTGGAGGCGGAGAACGAGTATACCGAGGCCGTAATGGCCCATACGGAGCAGCTCCGACAGAAGCTATTCGAGGAGATCAAGGGCCGCATCAAGCAAACCGACCTCTCTGTCCCGTTCAAGGACGGCGGTTTCTACTACTACACGCGAACCGAGGACGGTAAGGAATATCCGATCTACGCCCGCAAGAGAGGGTCGCTGGATGCTGACGAGCAGTTGATGATCGACGTCAATGAAGTGGCCGAGGGCCACGGGTTCACCTCCGTGCCCAGACCCAGGATGAGCTCCGATCACAGGATCATGGCGTTCGCCACCGACACCGTCGGCCGCCGCTTCTACGAGATCCGCTTCCAGAACCTCGACACCGGAGAGTTGCTGGGGGACGCGATCGTGCGGGTGACGCCGAACATGGCCTGGGCGAACGACAACCGTACGCTCTTCTACACGAAACAGGATCCGGTCACGCTTCGTGCCTACCAGATCTACCGTCATGTCTTGGGAACGGATCCGGCCACCGATGAATTGGTCTACGAGGAAGCCGACGAGGAGTTCTCCTGCTATGTGGCGAAGACGAAGTCGAAGCGGTACATGATCATCGGCTGCTATCAGACGTTGAGCAGCGAATTCCGTTTCCTCGATGCGGATGACCCCGCCGGAGAATTCACGATTTTCCTGCCCCGCGAGCCCAAACACGAGCACAGCATCGACCACTTCGGCGATCACTTCTACATCCGGACAAATGAGGGTGACGCCCAAAACTTCAAGTTGATGAGGACGCCTGTCAGTCGGACCGGCAAAGAGAATTGG
Source organism: Gemmatimonadota bacterium (assembly GCA_039588155.1). Lineage (GTDB taxonomy): Bacteria > Gemmatimonadota > Gemmatimonadetes > Palauibacterales > KS3-K002 > JBDHGH01. The sequence goes on from JBDHAI010000032.1 coordinate 3,069, forward strand.
GAGGACGTGCTCCCGCACCGGGACGATGTGTTGCTCGAGTATTTCGACGTCTTCAGCGATCACCTTGTGGTCGTAGAGCGCAAGGACGGTCTGGTCCAGATGCGAATTCGTCCCTGGAACGGTGAAGCCGAGCACTACCTTGATTTCGGCGAGCCGGCCTACCTGGCCTACGTGAGCACGAACCCGGAGATCGACACCGACGTGCTGCGTTACGGCTACACTTCTCTCACGACGCCCAATTCCATCTACGACTACAATATGGTGACGCGAGAGCGAGAGTTACTGAAACGTGAAGAGGTGTTGGGCGGCTTCGATCCGAGCGACTACGTGACGGAACGGCTGTACGCGCCGGCCCGCGACGGCGCCCGCGTACCGGTGTCTATCGTGTACCGTAAGGGCACCGAGAAGGACGGCGACAATCCGCTGCTGCTGTACGCATATGGCTCCTACGGGTCGAGCATGGACGCCACCTTCAGCTCGCCGAGGTTGAGTCTCATCGATCGCGGCTTCGTGTACGCCATCGCCCACGTGCGCGGCGGCGAGGAGCTCGGTCGCCAGTGGTACGAGGACGGCAAGCTACTCAAGAAGAAGAACACCTTCACCGACTTCATCGACGTGGCTGAGTACCTGGTTCAGGAAGGGTACACGACTCCCGAGAAGTTGTTTGCGAGCGGAGGCAGTGCCGGCGGCCTACTGATGGGAGCGATCACCAACATGCGGCCTGACCTGTTCGAAGGCGTGGTGGCCCGGGTGCCCTGGGTCGACGTGGTCACGACGATGCTCGACGCGAGCATACCGCTGACGACCAGCGAGTACGACGAGTGGGGCGATCCCAACGAGGAGGAGTATTACCGGTACATGCTATCCTATTCGCCCTACGATAACGTCGAGGCGAAGGACTACCCGAATTTGCTGGTGACGACCGGACTGCACGATTCGCAGGTGCAGTACTTCGAGCCGGCCAAGTGGGTCGCGAAACTGCGAGCGCTGAAGACCGACGACAATCGGTTGATTCTCAAGACCAACATGGAGGCCGGGCACGGAGGCGCCTCGGGGCGATATAAGCGCTACGAGGAGACCGCCTTCTGGTACGCGTTCATGCTGGACCTTGTCGGCATCACTGAGTAGACGGGTGACTGCGGGGTCGGGCGGCAACTGGCGGGTTGCCCGCCAACCGCCGTCCGACTCTGCGGAGAGCTGGGGACTTGGGCTACGAATCGAGAAAGCGCCGCGGTCTCGAGCGGCTGCTCGAGCGGATCGTGTCGCGGGAGCGGCGGCTGGACCTCGATGTTGATCGCTGGGTCATCTTCTCCGACCACCATCGGGGCCAGCGCGACGGTGCCGACGATTTCCGGCGCTGCGAGGCGGCGTACAACGCAGCGCTCGGCTACTATTTCGAGGCGGGCCATCGACTCCTGCTGCTCGGGGACGTGGAGGAGCTTTGGGAGAGCACGCCGAGCAGCGTCCTGGGGTCGTACACCTACACGCTGGATCTCGAGGCGCAGTTCTTCGAGGACGATCGCTACGATCGTTACTGGGGAAACCACGACGACGAGTGGGAGTCGCGCGGTTGCGTCAAAGACCACTTCAACGCGCTTTACCCCGGTCTCGACATCAAGGAAGGCGATGCCTTCCGAGTCACCTCGGCCGGTGAAGAGCTCGGCACGCTGTTTCTCGTTCACGGACACCAGGGCTCGCACACCAGCCGGTGCAGCGCTTCATCCGCAAACCGTCGACGACGCCGGCGAGGAATTTCATCCTGAGAAACCGGCACGACCGAGCGATCTACGCCTGGACATCCTCGCAACAGAGGATGGTGGTGATCGCCGGGCATACGCACCGCCCCGTGTTCATGGGCAGCTCTCATCAGAGTCGCATGGAAGAACAGCTTGAACGGCTGTTCGCTGAGGCTAAGGCGGGCATCGATTCACCGGCAGACCTGCTACGTGTGGCCGAGCTGAGGGCCGAGCTCGAATGGGTCAGGGTCCACGGCGAGGACCCGCCGGGTAGCGCCGAACGAGCGACGGAGCCGGTGAAGCCGTGCTACTTCAACACCGGCTGTTGCTCGTTTGGGGATGGAAGCATCAGCGGAATCGAGATCAGCGACGGCCGCATCAAGCTCATCCGCTGGCCCGACGAGCGGGGTGTGCCCAAGCCGAGGGTGCTCGCCTCAGCCGACCTACGTAACGAAGTCTTCGCAGCGCTCTAGACCGCCCGCCGCCGTTGCCGGCTAGCGCGACAGCAAGTGCTCGACTTTCTGCTTCAGTAACTCGAGCGTGACGTCGATGGCGTCGATGTGTGTACGGAAGACGAGCACGGCCAACCTCAGCACGAACGTACCATCGAGCATCGTCGAGGAGACGAAGATTCGGCCGTCGCGATGGATCTCCTCCACTAGGGCCTGATTGAATGCGTTAGCGTCGCCGGCCTCCGGCACCCAGCGATAGGTCGCCACGCTCAACTCCGGCTGCGGCCCGACCTCGAAACCCAGTTTCTGGATCTCCTCGTAGAAATAGCGCGTGAGCAGGAGCTTCTCCTCCAGGCAGGCCCGAAACGCCGCGACGCCGTGGAGCTTCAGCGGCAACCAGAGCCGCAGGCCGCGGAAATGTTTGGTCAGCTCCGGTGAGAGCTCGGCGGGCGAATTGATGGCGAGCGACTCTTCAGCGACGGTGTCTTGCATGTAGGCAGCGCTGTAGTAGTGAGCGCGGTGCATCGCGACTTTGTCCTTGACGAGCACGGCACCGAGGCCATAGGGCAGGAACAGGCCCTTATGCGGGTCGAGGACGATGGAATCCGAGAGTCCCATCCCCCCCAGGCGCGGCCTGCACTCATCGACCAGCGCGAAGAAGCCGCCGTACGCGGCATCGACGTGGTACCAGAGATCGTCAGCCTTTGCGATCAGCCCGATTTCTTCCAACGGGTCGATCGCGCCGACGTCGGTGGTGCCCGCCGAGGCGATGACCATCCAGGGTGTCAGGCCCGCCGCTCGATCTTCGGCGATGCAGCGCTTGAGCTCCGCCGGTATCATCCGATATCGTGCGTCCAGAGGCACGAGACGCCTCACGCACTCGCCGAGTCCGGCGATGCGCAGCGCCTTGTCGATGCAGTGGTGCGTCTGCTGCGACAGGTAGACCACGGCTTGGTCGAAGTTGCGCGACTTCGGGTGGTGAACGTCTCTGGCCGTGACGATGGCGATCAGGTTGGCGATGCTCCCGCCCGAGGCCAGGTTGCCGCCCGATCCCTCCGGATATCCCACCAGCTCCGCCATCCAGTCGAGGAGCGCGTTCTCCATCTCCACCGCGCCGGGCCCGGCGAAGCGGACACCGGCGTAGCGGTTGGTGAGTGCGGCCAGGTAGTCACCGAGCGCCGAGTAGTAGAGGCCGCCGCCGGGGATGTAGCCCAAGAAGCGACCGGAGCTGGGGTTTACGCCGGGCGCCTCGACGCACTCGTCGAGTATCGCCAGCAGCTCTTCGATGTCGGTCGGCTCGTCAGCGAACGGCGCTGCCCTCAGCCGTAAGGCGCTCGCTTTGTCGATCTCGTAGGCTTTGCGATGCGTCAGTGAGGCCAGGAAAGCATCGCCGTGCGCAACCACGGCCTCTCGCACGCTGCGTCGCTCGTCGAGATCGGGCTCCAGTTTGCGACTCACCGCTTCCAGCTCGCGAATTCGCTCGGTCATGCTCGCCTTGATTGCCTGGGTGTCATGGGCTGGGACCGTAGCAGCGGAAACTACGGCCGCGACGGGGAAAGGCCAGTCCAATGGGTTGCCTGGCTGAGCGACACCTGATAGTCTCCGTGCTTGTTTTCCAGGCTAAATGAGTGCGGGGGATGAGCGAAAGACTGACAAATATGCTCAGGGAGCCCTGGGTCCACTTCTTGGTGCTCGGCGTCGCGCTGTTTGCGCTCAGCGCTGTACTGAGCGACCGAGGGACCGATGGTTCTGACCAGCGGATCGACATGACGGCCGCCGAGATCGAATGGCTGGCCCGAAACTGGGAGGCTCGCTGGCAGCGGCCGCCTACCGAGACCGAGCTGCGCGGCCTGGTGGACGACTACATCCGCCAGGAGGTTCTCTATCGCGAAGCCCTGAAGATGGGGCTGGACAGGGACGACGAGATCATCCGGCGGCGCATGGTCCAGAAGATCGAGTTCTTGACCGAGGACCTGGCCTCGCAAGCCCAGCCCACTGAGGCCGAGTTGCAGACGTACCTTCAGGAGAACCTCGACAAATACAGACTGCCCGAGCGACGCAGCTTCGTCCACATCTACTTCAACATCGACCGGCGCGGCGATGCCGCCGTCGATGCGGCGGAGGAAACGCTCGCCAGCTTACGAGCATCTCCGAACGCTTCGATCAACTACGCCGAGCTCGGCGATCGCTTCATGTTGGCACAGAACTACTCGGCCCAGTCCGAGGCGGAGGTGACACGTCAATTCGGGCGTCGCTTCGCCACAGCGCTCTTCGAGGTCGAGCCCGGCGACTGGCAGGGCCCCGTAGCGTCGGGCTATGGCCTGCACCTGGTTCGAGTCACCGAGGTGTGGGAGGGCAGCGTGCCCGAGTTGGACAGGGTCCGCAATGAGGTGCTGCGAGATTTTTCGACGGAGCTGAGAGATCAGGTTCGCGACGCTATGTTCTCCGGCCTGGCGACCCAGTACGAGATCACCGTCGATGAAGAGGCGATCCGTTCGGGCTCCTTGGCCGTGGACTCCCTGGCCGCAAGCCGATGACCCGCGGCTCGCCATCTTCTCTCGTAACCCTGGCCGTTCTATTCATGGCCGCGCCCGGCCTCGCCGACACGGTCCGACCGGTCCAGGTCCAGATCAAAGAGCGGGAACCGGGATCTTTTTTGGTCCAGTGGCGCTCTCCAAAGCTCCTTCCGCCTCAGGCGGTCCCAAGCGTGGTCATGCCGGAGGGGTGTCGAGCCGAGGGCGAGCGCGTCTTCCTCGATCAGCCCAGCGGGTGGCTGAATCGTCAGGTCTACCGATGCTCCGAAGGACTCGCAGGTCAGCCCGTCAGCATGAGCTTCCCGGTTTACAATCCATCGATCAACACCGTCATCCGCGTCGAGCTCCTGTCGGGCGAGCGGTTCGCCCACGCTCTGACGCCGAAAGAGGAATCGTGGCGCGTGCCGGAGGCGAACGTCGGATCGGTCGCTGCCTGGCTGCGCGAAGCGCGGTTAGCCGTCGTGAGCGGTGTGCGCCACATCCTGGGCAACTGGGTGCACGTCGCGTTTCTGCTGGCGCTGATACTGCTGGGCGGAGCGACGGGCTCGATTCGTCTCATCACGGCCTTTGCAGTCGGGCAGTTAGTCGCCGTGGTAGTTACGGCCTTGCTTGGTCGAACGTTCGAGCCGCGCGTCGCCGAGATCTGCGTCGCGATCGCCGTGGCCTTCCTGGCTCGTGAAGTACTGCGACCGCTTCCCCTGCGCCGGCGGATGGATGGGTTGGCGGTCGCAGCTGGCTTGTTTCACGGGCTCGCCTTGGTTTCGCTGCTGCCGGCGGCCCCCGATGCAGGCGGCGTGGCCTGGTCCGAGCTTCTCGTCCTTGTGCTGGGGATGGACGCGGCGATGCTGGTCCTCGCCGTCGCTGTCATAGGCGCGGCAAGTTTCGCGAAAGGTCGCTGGCGAACCACCTGGCTGCGCCCGGTGGTCAGTTATGTCATCGGGGGAGCCGCTGTGGCCGCGGCGTTGAGCCTGGCGTTCGTTGCGCCCGCGGTCATGGCGACTTCGACGATCAGCCCACGAATCCCCGGTATGTCGAGCGGGTCCGCTGCCGGCCCTCCCGGCTCCCGCAGATTGGCGCCTCAGACCGTCGATGCGCCGATCCAAAGCTACCTCGCCGTGGAACCCTTCGAGGTCCGTAACGAAGTCATGGTTCGAGTGCGCGCTGTGGCGAGCGAGATCGAGCTCGATGTCGGGGACGACTATATAGAGGTCGATGTGCAGGAAGACGTAGCCCAGAGAATCAGCGAGCTCGTCGCGTCACACGCCAGAGTCGAGATCGATGGCGGGCCGATGGAAGGGTTCGTCGATCGCGTAGGCTTCATGACCGCCGATGCGACCGGTGTGTTGCCTCGGCAGACTCCGGTGCGCGAGTCGATCGACGAAGCTCTCGTGGGGGTCACGCTCGTCTACCTGACGAGCGGCATCCCCGACGCCGTGACGTTGGCTTGGGACGAGTTCAGCGAAGCGGTGCCCGCGATTCCGGCCACGGTCATCGACCCCGAGGCGTCGGTGTCGGCGATACTGACGGAGGGTCAGCCCGCACTGCGTTGGAAGAACGAGCTGATGGAGGACCCGGTACATAAGGTGACTGGAGTCGCCGTCGAGCCGGCCCGGTTGCCGCTCCCGCTCATCTCGGCGGCGCTATTCGTCCTCGCGACCGTCTTGTTTGTCAGCGGTCTGCGGGGCCGGCGCCGCACGGCCTCGTTCACTGCCGCGCGGATCCTGCTCGCCGTGGCGATCGTCGTGGGACCTCTGGCTCAGGTGGCCGTGGCGCTACCGGCGTCCCTCAGTCGTTCAATATCAGAGGGCCAGGCGCGGCGCATACTGGCGGGCGTGCTTCCGAACGTTTATCGTGCCCTCGAATTCCGCGACGAAGCCGCCGCGTACGATCGCCTCGCCGTCGCCGTGACCGGCGAAACGCTGACCGACGTCTATCTGGAGCACCGGCGTTCCCTAGAGCTGGAGGAGCGGGGAGGCGCCCGGGCCCGGGTCGATGCGGTGGAGGTGCTCGATGTGGGCGACGTCGAGGCGCGAGATGATGGCGGCTTTGACGCTGACGCGGCGTGGACTGTCGGGGGTACGGTGACCCACTTCGGCCACCGGCACTTTCGCCAGAACCGTTACGATACCCGCGTCGCGGTCGTGCCCGTGGACGGCATGTGGAAGATCCGTTCGATCGAAGTGCTCGAGCAGGAACGCATTAGATGACGGTCTCCGTGTGACCGATAGCAGCTCACTAATCACTGATAACTTCAGAGGAGAGAACGATGCCCGCTACGAGACTCCGATTGTTCCTGGCCACCCTGCTCACCTTGACAGCACTCGTGCCGGCTGCCGCTCAGGATCACGTGGGCCTGCCACCCCCGGACTCGACGGTGGCGGCTGCGTTCAAGGCGCAGAAGCACTTTTCGCCGTACGCGGGCCGGAACTTCCCAACCCAGGTCTTCTGGGGCGACACGCACCTGCACACGGCCTTGTCGATGGATGCCGGCTCGTTCGGCGCGCGGCTCTTACCGGTCGACGCGTATCGGTTTGCCCGGGGCGAGGAAATCACCTCCTCGACCGGTCTGCAGGTAAAGCTCTCTAGGCCGCTGGACTTCCTGGTCGTCGCCGACCACTCGGACAACATGGGATTCTTCCCACGGCTGTACGCCGGCGATCCCGAGTTCCTGGCCGATCCCACCGGCAAGCGATGGTACGGGATGATCCAGGAAGGTGGGCAGCAGGGTGTGCAGGTGGCGGTCGAGGTCATCATGGCGTTCTCGAAGAACGAGTTCCCCGAGGCGCTAGCCTCGATGCCCGGTACCAAGGCCTACCGCGATGCCTGGGACGAGATGATCGATGCGGCGGAAGAGTACAACGATCCCGGCGAGTTTACGGCGTTCATAGGCTACGAATGGACGTCCAACACAGGGGGCGCGAACCTGCATCGCGTAGTGATCTTCCGCGACGATGCCGACAAGGCCAGCGTCGTCGAGCCCTACACGACGCTGGCGCCGCTGGGCAGCGACAACCCGCGTGACCTGTGGAACCAGCTGCAGATGTACGAAGACAAGACGGGTGGTCAGATTCTCGCGATAGCCCACAACGGCAACCTGAGCAACGGGATCATGTTCCCCATCGTCGACTCGTTCACCGGTCGGTCACTCGACCGCGCCTATGCCGAGACCCGTGCCAAGTGGGAGCCGCTTTACGAGGCGACCCAGATCAAGGGTGACGGCGAGGCGCACCCGTTCCTCTCGCCGAACGACGAGTTCGCCGACTACGAGACCTGGGACCAGGGCAACCTCGATCTCAGCGAGGCGAAAGAGAACGACATGCTGCAGTACGAGTACGCGCGCAGTGGTCTGCAGATCGGTTTGCAGTTGGAGCAGGAGCTTGGCGTGAACCCCTACAAGTTCGGCATGATCGGCTCCACCGACAGCCACACCGGGCTCGCCACCGCCGAGGAGGAGAACTTCTTCGGCAAGCACTCGGGTACCGAGCCCAGCCCCGAGCGCTACAAGCACCCCATGGCGCAGCTTGGCGACAAGAAGTACGAAAGTTGGGACATGGTCGGCTCGGGCTACGCCGCCGTCTGGGCGACGGAGAACACGCGGGAAGCGATCTTCGACGCCATGATACGCAAGGAGACCTACGCGACCACCGGCCCGCGGATGCTGGTGCGCTTCTTCGGCGGCTGGGAGTTCACAGAGGAGGACGCGCAAAGCCGCCTGCCGGCCAACGTCGGCTACAGCAAGGGCGTGCCGATGGGCGCCGACCTGCAGCCGGCGCCCGCTGGCGGAGCACCGAAGTTTCTAGTGGCGGCGCTCAAGGATCCGCTCTCCGGCAACCTCGATCGCATCCAGATCGTCAAGGGCTGGTTGGACGACGACGGCAACCGCAACGAGGAGGTCTACGACGTTGTGTGGTCCGGCGACCGCCAGCTCGGTTCCGACGGTAAGCTGCCATCGGTGGGCAACACCGTGGACGTGGCCAACGCGACGTGGACGAACACGATCGGCGCGCCGGAGTTGATCTCCGTGTGGACCGACCCGGACTTCGATCCCGACGTGCCTGCGGTCTACTACGCGCGGGTGATCGAGATCCCAACGCCGCGCTGGACGGCGTATGAGGCTATGCGATTCGGCATCACACTTCCCAGCGAAGTGCCGATGGTCACGCAGGAGCGGGCGTACACGTCGCCCATCTGGTACACTCCGTAGAGCAACGGCGAGGCCGCCGCGGGCAGGAAAGAGCAGGGCCCCTCTCTATATGAGGGGCCCGCTGTTTAGAGCTTGTCGATTTTTTCCCGTAGCCGCAGCAGCGCGGACTCGATGGACACCAGCTCGCCGCGGGCCTCGTCGAGCTTCTCCTGCTGCGTCGCAACGAAGCGGCGATAAGGGCTGATCCCCTCGTTGATGCGCTCGCTGGAGTCGGCGACCTCCTGATGGACCTGACGGGTGAGTGATTCCCTGAGCTGTTTGCGGAGCTGGTCGATGCGGCGTTCCAAGTTGCGTTTGGCCTGGCGTCGCTTCCGCGGGATGATGTAGAAGCCGCCGACCGCGAGAGCTGCAGCCAGCAGGACGCCGGTGATGTCCCAGACGACACTGGAGACGAGAGTAGCCACAATCGCGCCCAATCCGATAGCGCCAACCTCGGCCATCGCCGTCGTGGCGAACGTCCCCTGCACCTCATTGGCGATGGCACGGGCCTCGGCCTCACGGTTGTAGCTCCCCACGACGTCCTGGGCCAGTCGGCCGACGGAGCCTAAGAGCGCCTGGCGGTTGTAGTCAAACCCCTTCCGCACTTCACCGATCATCTCATTCTTGTAGCGGCTGATCTGGCGTTGCTCGATGTAGCTCTGGATGTCCTGCCAGACCTTGAGGTTCCGCTCGACGATCCAATCGATGATCCGCCCGACCTCTTCCTCGATTCGCTGATGCAGGTCGCCGATCACCTCGCTCTCGAATGACCGGCGAATGCCGTCGCTGTCCAGCAGGCTGCGGATCCGACCGATCCGGATCATCTCGTCGAAGAACGCCGCGCCCCGGCGCTCCACACCCTGTAACAGAAGGTCGAGACCGGCGAGCCGCGGCTCGAAGTCCCTGAGCATCTCTTCGTGGAAATGCGCGAGCTGCCGGTCGATGTTCTGGATCGTCTCGACGTCGTCGGCCAGCAGCTTGAGGCGCTGGAACGCTTCGTCTTTATGCTTTGCCGCCAGGCGCAGACCGACCATCAACGGGTTGAGCAGTTTGAGCCGCACGCGTTCACGCTGGTCGAGAGTCTCGAGGAGATACTCTTCCATCGCTCCAAACCCGCTCTTCTTCCAGAGATCCTCATCGCTGCTGGCGCGCGCGTCGAGAGCCTGCTCGGAGGAGAGAGTGAACACCTCCGGTTCACGGCCCAGGAGGTCCGCCGCGTTCCGCCGTACGTAGGACGCTACCTCCTCGCGCTCCTCTTGCCGTGCGATGATGTCGATCTTATTCAGCACCATCACGATCTTCTTGCCCCACTCCCGGATCTCCTGCAGCACGGCGCGTTCGCTCTCGGTGAAGGGCCGGTCGGCGGAGGTGACGAACAGTACCAGATCGGAACGTGGGACGAAGTCGCGAGTCAGCTCCTCATGGCGCCGAATGATCGCGTTGGTGCCGGGTGTGTCGACGAGGCTGATCTCACGCAAGAGGTCGGCCGGGTACGTGCGCTCCAGAACGTAAGCCGCCAGGAGCTGCTCTCCCGGCTCGTCGCCGTAGCGCACGAGATTGATCCTATCGGTGGTGGGCGTCACGCCTTGGGGCAGTACACGCTCACCCAGGAGGGCGTTGATGAAAGTGGATTTGCCGGAGTTGAACTCGCCCGCCACGACCAGCAGGAAGAGGCCGTCGAGCTGCTCTCGGGCGTCGTGCAGGTGCTCGAGGTCACGCGCGCCCTCCTTCGGCTCGAAACGCCGGATCGCATCCTCCAGCTTTTCAAGTAGCTCCCGCTCCTGAGTGCGCAGCTCCTGCTCCCGCTCCGCGAGAATGGCCCCGCGCTGTAGAATGCGCCTGATCAAAGGTGCTCGCCTGGCTCTTTCTCCGACGCCTTGCGGCCGGTGTCCGGTGGCGTGAAGCTGGCCTCTTGCCGCAGGCGCCGACCGAGCACTTCGGAGCAACGGAAGATGGCCCCTGTATTGAACCGGGTTGAAACTTACACGTGCGCTGGCACCGTGACGAGACCCAAGTAGCTGCCGGCGACGAGGCTGGGAGATCCCTCCGCAGCTTCGAATCGGCGAGAATCGATCGGTAATTCGCTTGGTCTGGGCCGCTCATAGACCTCATGCGTGTCTCGGCATATCTTGCCCCTGCAGCGAGAAATGAAGCGTCTGACGATTCGGCCTCGAGCCGAACATCTGCCGCCTGTCTGTGGAGGTAAGGATCGCAATCGTGGGAATCTGCGGATGAGCCCGCTGGGCGTGACGTGGAGTCTGGCCGCGGGCGTTTGCTTGAGCCTGGGGGCGGTTCAGCTCCTCGTCGGCCTGCGCCGGCGGCCGCGGCGAGAGTACCTCGTCTTTGCTGCCATGGCGTTCGTGGCTGCGGCGGCGATCATGACGGAAGTCGCCTCGTATTATGCGTCGTCTGTCGAAGAGTACCGTGCGACCCTGAAGTCGACGGTCGCGCTGCAGATATTCTGGTGGTTGGCTCTGGTGTGGTTCGTCGTCTACTACACTGAGTTGCGGAATCGCTGGGCGCCGTGGGCCGTGACGATCGTGCTCCTGCTGGCGGCGGTCGTTCACCTGGCCTCGCCGGCGGGCATCACGCACGGACAGATCGAGGCGCTGCGTCTCATCGAGCTACCCTGGGGCGAGCGCATCGTCCTGGGGTCCGGCTCTGCCCACCCGTTCACCTGGGTGGCCGTCGGTGCCATCGCGGCGCTCACGGCTTTGCTCGCCTACAGCGTCATTGACTTGCTGCGTCGCCGCCAGCCGCGGCAGGCGGCACGAGTCGGGCTCGCTCTCCTATTTATAGTGGCGGCCCAGGTCCACGGTTTTCTCGTGGACGCTCTCGTGGTCCGGTCTCCTTACCTTCTCGCACCCGCTTTTCTCGGGATTCTGCTGATCGTCGGTCTGGATACCACGGACGAAGTCGTCCGCGCCGCTGTCTTGTTTCGCGAAGTCGAAGCCAGCGAGCGGCGCTGGCGCTCGTTGCTGGAGAACGTCGAGCTGGCCGTCGTGGGGTTGGATCGGCACGGACTCATCGACTACGCCAACCCGTTCTTCGGGCGCCTGACCGGTCTCGCACACGGCCAACTGCTGGGTCGGCCTATGGCGGAGATGGTCCCTCCACGCGATGCAGAAGAACTGCGCCTTCGGTTCCAGGAGGCGATCAGAACGGAGCCACGCCCCCATACGCAGTGGGCGATACTCGGTGCCTCGGGTGAAGAACGCATGCTGGCCTGGTCCAACGTGCGGCTGCTGAACGCGGACGAGGACGCCGCCGGCCTGCTCGCCATCGGTGCCGATGTCACGGACCGGCTCGAGGCCCAGGAGGAGCTCGAGTCGGCGCTAGAGGAAATCTCCAGCCTGAGGGAACAGCTGGAACGTGAGAACATCTACCTGCGGGAGGAGATCCGTACCGCCTCCGGCTTCGACGAGATCATCGGAACCAGCGATGCGCTGCGTTACGTCTTGCATCGGATCGAGCAAGTCGCGGACAGCGATACGACGGTCTTGATCGAAGGCGAGACGGGTGTCGGTAAGGAGCTGGTCGCGCGAGCGATTCACCAGCGCAGCCCCCAAAAGGACCGCCCACTCATCAAGGTGAACTGCGCAGCGCTCCCGCCTTCACTGATCGAGAGCGAGTTGTTCGGACATGAGAGGGGCGCGTTTACCGGTGCCACGCAACTGCGCCGCGGGCGCTTCGAGCTGGCCGATGGTGGGACCCTCTTGCTGGACGAGGTATCCGAGCTGCCCTTGGAGCTCCAGCCCAAGTTGCTGCGGGTGTTGGAGGACGGAGACTTCCAGCGTGTGGGCGGCGAGAAGACCCTGCACGTGGAAGTTCGAGTCATCGCGGCCACGAACCGTGGCTTGGCCGAGGAAGGCCGCGAGGGACGCTTCCGCGAAGACCTGTATTATCGGCTGAGCGTCTTCCCGCTCACCGTCCCTCCTCTACGCGAGCGCAGGGAAGACATTCCGCTCCTGGTCAACCACTTCGTTCACACCTACGCGGCGGCCAAGGGAAAGGTGATCGACCAGATTCCCTCCGCGGTGATGGACCGGCTCTCCGGGTACGCATGGCCTGGGAACGTGCGCGAGCTTCAGAACGTCATCGAGCGAGCCGTCCTTACCTCCCTCGGACCGGCGCTCAAGCTCGCCGACCGCCTGGAGGGCGAGACGCCCGCCGCCACCATCGCGTGGGAGCGCTCGCTGGAGCAGGTCGAGCGCGAGCATATCCTCCAGGTGCTCACCCGTTGCGACGGTCGGGTCGCGGGTCCCGGCGGCGCCGCCGAGATCCTCGGCCTCAACCCCAGCACCCTGCGGTCCCGCATGAAGAAGCTGCGGATCACGGCGGCGGCGGGCATCAATTCCCGGGACTCATAGCCGCGGTCGACGCGATATTTCGCGTCGCGCGACATTTCGCGTCGAGCGGTCGCGCCTCTGGCGGCCATCGACCCCGGCGTCTGTCCTGTAAGTCTAATCAAGATAATTGCTTACGTCCCTCACACGACCGGGAACACCCGGCGGCACAATCGATGCCAAGGGGTTGGGCACAATGGTCATTCTATTGGTGAGGGTTCGGCTGAAGGCTGAGAAACGCCGAGAGTTCTTGCTGTCGGCGTGCAGCCTGGCAGCGCTGGAGGGCGAGCTCTTCCAGGCGGTGGATGACGAGAACCGCCTGCTTCTCGTCGAGCACTTTGATTCGGAACCGGAAGCGGAGGCGTACGCGGCGAGTGACGCGTACCGCGCGCTGCGCGGTGCTCTGAGCACGCTATGCGAGCAGAGCGAGCTCGAATGGGTGCGGGGCGTCGCTCAGAGCGAGGAATTGATCGCCCGACGCGTTGGCACCAACCGAGAGGCGTGACGGCCATGGGAACTCTCCTCAAGACGGTAGCTCGGAAGTTCGCGAGCGGCTTTCTCGTTCTGCTGCCGTTCCTGCTCGCCTACCTGCTGATTGGTGGGTTCTACGACATCACCGTCATGCTGACGGCGCCGCTCCAGGACTTGATTCCACGCTTCGGTTTGCTGAGCCCGACGGGACGGCAGCTCGCCATCCTGGGATCGCTGTTCCTGATATTCGTGCTGGTTGGGATCCTCAAGGACACCGCGCCGGCTCAGCGGCTGGGCGGATGGATCGAGCGGGAGTTCTTCAATCGCTTCCCGCCCTACCGAGTGGTTCGCAACATCACGCGGCAGCTGGCCGGCGAGGAGTTGAAGGACATGAAGCCGGCACTGCTCGACCTGGGACCGGGAGCTCAGACCGTCGTCTTCATCGTCGAGGAACTGGAGGGCGATCGCGTCACGGTGTTCCAACCGCTCACGTCGCTGCCGACGATGGGGACGCTGCAGATCGTGGAGTCCAGCAAAGTGCAGCCACTCGATTCGGCTTTTATGGATGCCGTGGGCTGGTATTTCAACTGGGGCGCGGATACGAAGGCGGTCTTGGGGTCGCGGGACGATCAGTAAGCGGTGAACGGTCAGCAGTAAGCAGTAAGCAGTACTCTGTCGAGCACTCCAACTGAATTGGGGGAACGAATATGAAGCGAACGATGCTCCTGATACTCGCGGCCGTCGTTGGTGCAGCGCTGGCCGCACCCGCCGTGGCCCAGGACCGGCAGGCCGGCGAGATGACCCTGGACAAGGAAGAGGCGGCAGAGCACTTTCGCAGCCGCGGCTATTCTCCCTATGCAGATCGTGGTTTCCCGACCCGCCCGCTCTGGGGCGATACGCACCTCCACACCGCCAACTCGCCCGACGCCTTCGCCTTCGGCAATCGCCTCACTCCGGAAGAGGCCTACCGCTTCGCGCTCGGCGAGACGGTGACCTCCGCCAGCGGCCAGCGGGTCCAGCTTTCACGTCCGCTCGACTTCCTGGTGGTTGCCGATCACGGGGTGGCGATGGGCGCGATGATGGAGCTCTACAAGGGTAATCCTGCGTTGCTGACGGACGAGCGGCTGAAGCGTTGGCACCTCATGATGAACGAGAGCCCGGAGCAAGGCGTGCAGGCTGCGATGGAGCTGATCTCGGCGGGGAGCCAGGGAGACATCCCGGAGGCGATGCTGGACCCGAAGATCACCGGCTCGGTCTGGAAGGCCTACACCGTGACAGCGGAGGCGTTCAACGATCCCGGCCGCTTCACCGCCCTCATCGGCTACGAGTGGACTTCGCTGATCAAGGGCAACAACCTGCACAGGGTGGTGATCTTCCGCGGGGACAAGTCCAAGGCCGATCAGATCCTGCCGTTCACCTTCGCCGATAGTCCGGATCCAGAGAGACTCTGGGAGTTCATGGCCGCCTACGAGCAGAACACCGGCGACTATGTGCTCGCCATTCCACACAACGGCAACCTGTCGAACGGCATGATGTTCGCCTTGAGCACGATCTCTGGGCAGCCGCTCGACCGCGCCTACGTCGAGACCCGTGCCAACTGGGAACCGGTCTACGAGATCACCCAAATCAAGGGCGATGGCGAGGCGCACCCCTTCCTCTCACCCAACGACGAGTTTGCCGGCTACGAAGTCTGGGACAAGGGCAACCTCGACATGAGCGAGGCGAAGACCGACGACATGTTGCAGTACGAGTACGCGCGCGAGGCGTTGAAGAACGGTCTTCGCCTCGAGTCTGAGCTCGGGGTCAACCCCTTCAAGTTCGGGGTCATCGGCAGCACCGACTCGCACACCTCACTGGTCACCGCCGCCGAGGAGAACTTCTTCGGCAAACACACTGGCAAAGAGCCGAGCG
>JBDHAI010000033.1:0-24800 GCA_039588155.1 Gemmatimonadota bacterium
GTGGCGAAGCGCCACACGCGCCTGGCCGAGCGGATTCGAGGGGTCGATGGTGAGCGCAACAGTTGAGCCGACGATAGACCTGGCGCGCCGGGCGGAGATCTACCGCGCGTTCTGCGATGTGCTGGGCCTGAGCCCGACGCACCGCGAGGAGCTGCGGGCCAAGCGCGGCTTCACCGACAAGACGATCGACGACCTGGGGTTCTGCTCGATCGGCAATCGGAAGTCGATCGAGGCCGCGCTGCGCGCGACCGGCGCCACCGACGAGGAGCTCGTCGCGGCGCATCTGCTGTCGCAGGGCCGGGACGCGATCTACCCCAATAGCCAGCTCACGAAGAAGTCCGGAATCCTGATCCCGTACCTGACGAAGGACCGGAAGATCAGCAAGCTGCGGGTTCACAAGAACAACTTCTACAAGGATCCCATCAAGCCCTACTGCGCGTTCATCGCGTTTGCGCACGAGCCTGATCCGCTGATCGTCACCGAGGGCGAGTTCAAGGCGGCTGCGCTGCACCAGCTCGGCTACTCCGCGCTCGCGGTGCCGGGGATCTCGAGCTTCGCCGGCGACCACTTCGATGAGTTGGCCGAGGCCATCGAGCGCATCCGGCCCAAGCGCGTGATCGTCTGCTTCGATCGCGAGATCAAGAACGACCCGGCGCTCGATGGATTCAAGCCCGACTACCGCAAGCGGTGGGACACCGACGTCTACACCTGGTACATGGCCCACAAGATCGGGTTGAACGCCTACGTCGCGCAGCTGCCAACCGAGTGGATGGTTAAGGGGAAGGTTGACTTCGACCAGGCGCTCGCGGCCGGCAAGACGCGCGCAGACTTCGACGCCCTCTTCAAGAAGGCGCTTACGCCGACGCAGTTCCTTGACTCGCTCGACGGCGAGCGGTCGACGGTGGTGCTGCGCGAGGCGCGCAAGAGGCTGCGCGGCGATAGGCCGTCGGGGCTGCGCGAGCAGCACAACTCCGCCACCGGCTACGCCTACTTCTGGCACGAGCACGACGAGAAGAAGAACGAGACGAAGGTGACGCGCGTGAGCGACTTCGTCTTCAACCTGGACAGCGTTGTGCACACCGACGAGAACGGCAAAGAGCGCATCGTGCGGTTGGTCGACACCTATGGGGAATCACACCAGGTGGAGCCGCTCCTCGCCGACGACCTGGCGTCGCTGCAGGCCTTCAAGAAGTGGGTGCTCAAGAACGGAGAGTGCACCTGGTTCGGCGGATCGAAGGCGCTCGACTCGCTGTGTGAGCATCTCAACCTGCAAGGCGACGGGTCGATCGTCCGTCGCACGGCGATCACCGGCGAGGTCGAGGACGGCTTGTGGCTGTTCCAGAATGGCGTGATCACTGACGGCCACTACATCGAGCCTTCGAGCGACGACGGTGTGACCTGGTTCGGCCGACGCGGGTTCGAGTTGGAGACTGAGAGCGCGCAGCCGAGGCTGCTTCGCAACGACCCTGAGTCGGTGCGCTCGCTGGGCGACCGGCATGTCGAGCTCCTCGAGCTGCTGCGCACCAACCAGCGCGGCCGGCTCAACGGGTGGCTCGGGCTCGGGTGGTGCCTGGCCGTCCTCTTCCGGCGGGTGCTGTTCAACCGCTTCAAGTTCTTCCCGCTCCTGTACTGCATGGGGCAGAAGGGCAGCGGCAAGACGACCTTCGCCCGCTGGATGATGAACGGCGTCTTCGGGATCAACACGCTCGGCAAGCCGATGCTCTCGACCGAGAAGAGCCAGTACCGGCTGTTGGCGAAGCGCTCCTCGCTGCCGGCCTGGTTCGATGAGTTCCGGGAGACCCGAGACCTGCAGCGCCACATCACTGCGTTTTGTTCGATCTACAACGGCCAGGGCTACGGCCGGGCCCGGCGGACCAGCGGCCTAGAGACCGACGAGGTTCCGGTGCGCGGGGCGCTCATGCTCAGCGGCGTCGTGCCACCCAAGGACGACCAGCTGCAGAGCCGCTGCATCTACCTGACGTTCGCCGAGTCGGCACGCGACAACGCCGGCGACACCTTCGACGAGATCAACCACCGGCTCGAGGAGTTCAACGACTTCCTCATCTCGGCGCTGCTCCGGTACGAGGAGCTGGCGCCGCAGGTGCTCGAGGGCACCAAGGCCGCGGCCGATGCCTTCCGCGGCGAGACCGGCGACGCCCGGATGGCCACCAACTACGCCATGGCTGTCGCTGCATTCCACGCCGTTTGTGGAGATGTTGTGGATTCTTCCGAGCTGCTGGCCTTCGCCCGGGAGGCCATGGCCGGCACCGGCGCGCGCCTCGCCGCAGAGCATCCCCTCGCCGACTTCTGGGAGGCCGTGTCCGCGATGGCGTCGAAGGGGTATGTGGACAAGCACCACATCGGTTGCGACGACGAGACGGTATACGTCTGGCTGCCCGGCCTGTTCCACGCCTTCGAGCGGGACTACCGCGGCCGGCGCGGGATGGACGTGCCCTTCCGGAGCCGGGACGTTCGGGATTGGTTGGGGCAGCAGGAGTACTGGATGGATCCGCCAAGCGGGGAGAACGGAAAACCCCGCACCAACCGGCGCATGGGTGGCGCGGTGAAGCGGGTGATCTACCTCGACCGCGGAAAAATCCCCGAGCCTCTAGCTGAAGCGGTGGCCGCCATCCATGAGCCGCAGCAGCAGCCCGAGCTGCCGTACGAGGACAACCGCTATGTGTAGCGCCACGGTGCTACGGTGTAGCACTTCGATTTTGCAACGAGGTGCTGTGACCTACACGGGTTACGTCAGATGTAGCACTGTAGCACCAAAAATGCCTCACGCGCGCGTGCGCGCGCGGGCGCGCGCGCGCGTACGACCGTAAGAAACGATGCTACAGGTGCTACAATGCTACATGTAACTCTTAAGAGAGTAATATATATGTACTTATGTTTCTCTTACTATGTAGCACTGTGTAATGTGCTTAAGTAACAACGACTGACAAGGTGCTACGGCCAGCATGGCGAAACGCGATCTCAGCTCGATACTGAAGCCGCAGGGTCCGAAGACACCGGATTCGCCGCCGGCGGCCGCCAGCGCCCAGCCAGCGGCCTCTGCGGCCGCGCCAGCGGATCGGCCGGACCCCACCAGACGCCTCTGGCAGCTGCTCGGCCGCGATAGCCTGGCGCCCAAATCGGCCTGGCACGCCGAGGTCCGCTACCGCCGCCTGGTCAAGTCCCTCAAGGGCGAGCCGCCGGCCGCGGTGGTGGAGGCCCTGCACGACGAGCTGAGCTGGGCCTACCCGAGGCTCAACGGCCCAGGGCGCCCGGCCGACCCGGACCCGAGCCCAACAGACCCCGAACGAGTGGAATGGGAAGTCGCCGCCCTGATGATCGAGCGCATCTGTCAGCAGCTCGAGGTGGCGGCCAACACCAGCGCGGCCTGGCGCGAAGCGATCCGGGCCGACGCCGAGAGGAGATTCGCTTGACGACGATCGCATTCTTGATGGTGGCCGGAACGCTCGGCCTGTACATCTGGTCCCGATGGGACGACGACCGAGAGCGCCGAGAGGCGTACCGAAGCGGCGCGTGATCCGCGACAACATCCCTGAGCTCGCGCTCAGCGGGCTGTTCGGGATGATCATCGGCTACCACCAGGCCGGCGTCGTCGGCAGCTGGATCACCGGGCTCGCCTTCGTGGCGGTCTGCGCGATCATGCTGCCGATGGCGCAGGAGGAGGGTTCGTGATCTGGCTCGGCATCGACCCCGGCAAGCAGCTCGGCATCGCGCGGGTCGACGTCGGCCAGGTGATCAGGGTCGTGATGTGCGACACCTGGGACGGTCTCGGCGGCTTCGCCGACATGCTCAAGGCGCTGGGCCCCAAGATCATCGACGGCCAGGTCGCGGTCGAGGGCTGGGAGTACCAGGGCCCGGCGAAGTCGCGCGGTGTCCCGCACGCGGCCGAGGCCTACGGCCGGGTCGTCGGAGTGCTCGATGCGTTCGGCGTCCCGTACATCACCGTGAAGCGCGGCGACGTGCTGGCCTCTCTCAGTCTCCCGCGCAGTTCGAAGAAAGCAGCGGTGCGGTCCACGATTCGAGCCTTGACAAGCGGGGCGCGTCCTCGTAACGATCACGAGGCCGACGCGGTCGCCGTGGCGATCGCCGGATCCAACCGATGATGAGATCTCTCTTCGCCGCCATCGAGAAGCTCGACAACGGGTACGTCGTCAAGTACCCCGAGGCCGTGTGCCGCAAGCAGCGCGCGCCCAGCCCTCTCGACGGGATCGGCGACGCGCAGATTGAGCTCATGGTCAACCTCGGCCGGCTCCAGTCCGGCGACGAGGACGAGCCCTGGAAGGGCAACGACGACGAGCGCGCCTCCAAGCTGCGCGACCGCATCAAGCAGATGCGCGCCAGAATGAAGCCGCAGATGCTCGACGTCTGGTCAATCGAAGAGCGCGAGTTCTTCTGCCAGTCGTTCGCCGGCATCACCAAGGCTCTCGAGGCGGCAGAGTCCGCCCGCCAGAAGATCGAGGCGCTGACGCGCCAAGGCATTCGGATTCAGCCGAGCGGGCCCACTGGCGTCGTCGGCATCCAGATCACCCCGCCATAGGAGGCACCATGGCCGCCAGCGCCCAGACCACCGGCACCGTCAAGCTCACCCTGTACTGCAAGCGGTGCAAGATCGCGATGGCCGAGCTCGACGTACCGCTCGCCAACGTGAACAAGGTGAAGTACCGCTACCGCGGCGCCACCATCGAGTGCCCCAGCTGCGCCTGCAACCGCGCTCCGCAGATGGAGTGGGGCAAGGGCGACACGTCGTCGAGCGCCCGCGGCGCCCAAGACGCGCCTGGCGCCGGCAAGCCCGCCGACGCCAACGAGGGCCGCGCAGCCACGACCCAGGAGGCCGGTGTCGACTACGGCACGCTGACCAAGGCCGAGCTCATCGCGCACTGCGAAGAGGAAGGCATCTCGACCAGCGGCACCAAGGCCGAGCTCATCGCGCGACTCTCCGGCGAGTAGTAGACTCCACGCACTCCCCGGTTGCCCGCCGGGGCCGGCCCCGCTCGGCTTCCCCACCGCCTTCCCACGCGGTACCCCAGCCGGGCGGGGCCGTTTTTCTTCTTGCGCTCTACGCCAACGCCCATACGATCGTGTCCTCGGTCGGCAGGGGAGGCGGCAATCCGCGAGCTGTTCATTCGGCTCGTGAGTCCAGTCGTGGCTCATCCGGCTGGCGTAGCGCACCCGCGCGAGCGGGCTCAATGGGGCTAGCCCACAACGACGTCTACCAAGCGCATACCGCCGCTTCCCCGCCGACCACCTTTACACTCCCGATGGAGACGACATGAAGAAGTACTGGCTGCTCCTGGTTCTCGCCGTATTCGCCGGCTGCGCGTCGACCGCGCCGGATGTCGTCCAAGACGCCCTCAAGCATCAGCTCGAGGACTTCGCGCTGCTCGAGGCCGAGTTGCTCCCGCTCGTGCCCGAAGACGCGACCGTCACCTACAAGACCCTGACGGGCGAGGAGAAGACCCGCCCGGCCCGCGAGCTGTGGAGCCAGCGGGTCCGCGCGTTCATGTTCCGCGGCGCCGGCCTGCTGGCCTGGTCTCGCGGCGAGGAGTACGACCCGGCCGAGGCGTTCAAGACGCTGTTCCCGGAGAAGGTGAGCACCGAATGACGGGCGCGAAGATGGCGAAGGCCGCCCAGAAGCTGCGCGACGAGATGGAGAAGGCCTGGGCCGATGGCGAGGATCTTCCCTCCGTCGAGGCCGGCTTCCCGATCGACCTCCAGAAGGAGATCCGCAACAAGCTCGGCGACCTGCCGGCCAACCTGGTCGAGGGGCTGCAGGAAAAGATCGAAGCGCTGCAGGAGGCGAGCGACGACCTCGACGAGGCGGTCGACGTCCTCGAGGAGCTCGGCAAGGGCTTCGAGGCGCAGGTGAAGGGCGAGATCGCCGAAGAGACGGCCAAGCCCGAGCTCGTGCAGGTGCACGCCGGCGAAGAGACCGAGCACACCGACGAGCACAAGGTCAAGGGGGAGTAGTGTCCGACCTCGCCAATTTCAGAGAGTGGGCCAGCGAGAACAAGAACGGCCTGGTCAACCTGCTCGGCGCCGCCGGCCAGTTGATCGACGCGCTTCGCCCCAAAGCGCAGGCCCAGGGGATGAACGTCCAGCAGCTGCTCGAGCTCAACGACGACCCGACCACCATGCGGGCCATCCTCGACGGCGTGAACATCGCCGAGATCGCCGGCCAGAACGGGATCACCATCGAGAAGGCGATGGAGGCGCTCGGCCAGGTGCTCAACGTCGCCAAGCTGGCGACGGCGATCTTCTGATGGCCCGAATCAAGAAGGACTGTCCGACCTGCGGCCCCGGCCAGCCGGTCGAGATGCGCCTCGAGCCCGTCGGCGATCAGCCCACCACACAGATGGGGTGGGTGATCTGCTGCAAGACCTGCAACACCGACCACGCCCCGGACAGCACAGAGCTGGTTGCGGACGGCCGCGCTTGGGCGAAAGCCAAGCGAGACGCCAACGACGGCAAGATCGTCGTGGAGTAACCATGTACGGACACCAGCCCAAGGCCAACACCGACTCCCTCGTCTGCGGCCGAGAGATTCCCGGCAAGGCGGTCGGCCGCCAAGGCGCGACGGTCGAGTGCCGCAACCAGATCTTCGAGCTCTTCCCGGGCCCGGTAGACCCGCAGACCAAGAAGGCCGACTTCCGGACCAGCTGCATCTCCTGCCGCGCTCAGGATCCGATGTCGATCATCTTCACCGGCATCGGCGCCCAGACGACCCTCTCCCAGCACGGCCACCTGGTCTGCCCCTGCGGCCAGGCGCGTTGGCGACTGATCGACAAGGGCAACGAGGTCTTCGCGACCTGCGCGCACTGCAACCAGCGTCAGCAGCTCGGCTACACGGCCGGCGCGACCGCCAGGTGAGCCCAGGGCGCCAGACCACCCTCACGCTGCCGATCTACCTATTGGTGGAGCGCCGCGGCGGCCGGACGCTGGTGAGCTCGCTGCCGGCGGCGATCACGCTCCCGACGGACGCCGGCTCCCGAAGGTGCCTGCTGGCCTTCCGCACGCGCCAGAGCTCGGCCTCCTGGATCGAGCGCACCGGCGGCCACCTGCGGCCCTACCCGGTGCTGAGCGAGACCAGCCTCGACCGCGTCGCGGACCTGGCGCTCGGCCGATTCGGCTGCCACTGGCTCGCGCTGGAGCCCGACACGGGAGCCCTGGCCGCCGAGCTGCTGGTCGACCTCGAGCGCTGGATCGCCCAGCGCGCTGCAATTTAGCGCCCTCCTGAGCCCAGTCCGCGCGCGCCCCGCGCGTATATAGGGTGAAGGAGGAATCGCATGAGTTATGACGCGATTCTGCTCCTGGCCCTCGCCTTCCTGATGGGTTTCGTCGTACTCGACGTCCTGTACAGGAAGGGGATTCTCTGGGGACCGGACCCGTATATTCACGGCGACCGGAAGCCTGGACCGACCCCGCCGCCTCAGTGGCTGCAGGGCGGGTACTACCAAGCGCCGACGGCGCACGGCCAACCACAGGCCGTGACTCCGCAGCGCATGGGACCCCCGCCTGCACCACAACAGGGGCAGCAACCGCCGGTCCAGAAGCCTCCGCCGCCGAAGAATAACGGGGGCGGCCACCAAGGCGGCAAGAAGAAAAAGCCGCCGCAGAATCCCAAACCTCGTCCAGGCGGGTACACCCCGTTCTAGGCACGGCAGGTCAGGAGAGGACCCACCCCGGCTAGGACCCGGGGTGGGGTTGGACCCGAGAAATCGGCCATGCGGCCGGGTCCCTGATGAGCCCGCATGGCCCTAACAACAGGAGGAATCCTTGACGGATATTTCCACCAACATAGGCGATTCGATCATTCGCGGCGCAGAGCCGCCGGCGAAGCCCGCCGCTACACAGCAGGCGCCCCAAGCGCGAACGCGCTACGGGCCGTACTTCCTGCTGCCGTCCTATCGTGCCCTCGCAGAATGCGCTGGGCAGCGAAAGCACGGCAGCCTGGACTTCAACCGAGTCCTGCTGTTCGCGGACACCGGGCAGCTGCTGGCGTGCGACAACGCCCGCATGATCGTCGCCCCGATCAGCGAGGTCGGTGAATCAGGTGCACCGCTGGACCCCGTGCCGTTGGACCACTACGGCTACGAGGTCGGGCCCTGCACGTTCATTCTCCCGATCGCCCTGTTCGAGAATCTGCCCCAGGAGCTTGCCCCCGGCCAGAGCCACCTCGAGCTGACCATCGACTTCGATGGGAAGCAGTGGGTGGCGACGGTGATGGAAGCACCACTCCCAAACCCCAAGACCCATCGGTCGTACGCGCTCAAGCACGGCCTGCACCCCGACCCCAAGAAGGTTGGGATCCCGACGTCACCTGGCATCGCCCAGGTGCTGGCGTTGGCGCAGGAAGAGAGCACGCGCGTACTGACCATCGACACGGAGCACCTCTACCGGCTCTGTGCGGCGATGGGGTCGAGAGTGGTGCGGTTCTACACCCACGGCCGCACGGGCATCCTGCGCCTGGAGCCGACCTCGGCGGACCCCAACAGCATCGACCCGTACTACAAGTACAGCGTCGGCCTGTTGATGCCCTGGACCGACTGGGACCACGAGGCAGAGGTCGAGATGCGGCGCACCTACAAGCCGCCTCGCTGAGATTGCGAAACCGATCGCGCCCGCTCCACCGAGCGGGACGGTCGGGCCGGAAACCTACTTCGTATCGGCCGGCCCCATGATGAGCACCGATACAGAAGGGAGACACATATGGCTTTCGACCAGAAAGCATTTGAGGAGGCGGTCTATAGCCGCAGCGCACCGCTCTGGAAGTACCGCGGCATCGAAGGTTGTTTTGAGACCTTCGGTGACGCATTGGCGAGCTTCCGGCCGTTCGTCGACTACGTTGTCCGCGAGACCGTAGTCGACCTGCTCCGCAACTTCCCCAAGTTGGAGCAGGCCTGGCGCACATTCGTGCACCGGCGCGGCGTGGACATCACGCAGCAGTACCTCCGGGCGACCGGCGATTACCAGGACGAAGAGGCATGGAACGACATGCACGAGACCGAAGAGACCTTGCTCAATGACCACAGGGCGCGAGCCCGCTGGGTCACGAGGCAGGTCAACGAGCGCTTGTTCGAAATCAGGGCCGAGATCAAGGTCAAATCGAACATGCCTGGTGGGGAGTACTACGACCAGCGGGACACCTACCCGCTGGAAGGGTGCTTCTCTCGGTCCGGCAAGTACGTCCTGCCGATGAATCACATCGCCGGCTTCTGCCCCAAGTGCATCGAGCCCTTGCAGCGTGACGTACTCGTTGAGTACGCGCCCGGCGAGTTCTCGCTGCGCTGTCCCGCGTGCCGTATCGACGGCCAGCTTAGCCAGCTCGAGTACGAGTTCGGTCGCTGGTTTGGCTGCCTCCCCTTCACCGACGTTCCGATTTCGGACGTCGTGCCCGCGGCTTAGCCGCGCGCGAACCCGTGACCCGACGTTCGGGCCTACGGGTACCCCAACAACAAACCCAGCTGACGGGTTGGGGCCTGATGAGCACCGTCAGCAGAAGGGAGACACTTTGAGCAACACAAGGCTCAAGAAAATCGACTTCCATGTTCAGTACCTCAAGCGCGACTACCTTCGTATCGCCGAAGCACTCACGGGCGAAATGCCCTACTTCGACGACGGGGACCCCACGTTTGAGCCGGATCACTACGACGGCGGGCGTGATGCCCGCAGCTCCGTTGCCATCATGCAATGGGAGGATCACTGGCCGTCGATCAATCCTGACGCGGCGTTGCATGAGCTCGCTCACAAGCAGCTCGTGCCGCAGCACTACCAGCCGGAAGGCTGGTCGATCGAGGATCTCATCCCGTTCTACCCGTGGATTCGGGAGAACGAGTTGACCTTCGTGCCGTTCACTGGGTGGTACCACACCGACCAGAGCGGCCCGTACTGTTTCGCAGGCTATCGCCATGAAGTGGTGATCTGCCCGGCCAACCCCGGCAACTTCGGGGAGCCGGCAGACAGCGAAACCAATTCGCAGCCCGGACAGCGCTATATGGAGCTGTACAAGGCGAACGACGCCATCTTCCAGTGGTTCCACGAGAACTGCGAGATGGCCGGCCTGCTGACGTACGACGAAGCAAAAGACCCGATCTTCCAGCCGCCACCGGAGCCGAAGGGCCGCTCCAATTTCGGAGCGATCCATTCGCAGCACTGGAAGCAGCTGCCGCGTCACGAGATGGCCTACGACCCTGACGTCGTTCCGGACCTCAAGATCCCAGACGAAGATCTGTTCGCGGAAGCGTACGAACGACACCGGAAGAGTCGGCTGAAGGTGCCTGCGCAAACGAAGACCAAGCGTCGTCGCAAGCGCAAGCGCCGCTAGCCGGCGAACCTGCGTTCCTCACCGGGGACCCAGGTGGCTACACCAGCTTGCAGCAGTAGTCCTGATGAGCAACTGCAAGCAGAGAGGAAACCGCTTTGAAGAACAAAGCAGTCACCCTCTTCCGTGCGATCGTCGAGCAACTCAAGCGCGACTTCCACCAGATAGAGATCATCCGCATCTGCCCGAACACCGAAGGCAAGACGCACTACCAGGTGGCGCTGTTCTGCAGCGCCGCCGACGACGAGTGCGAAGACTGCCCCGAAGTCCGGGTGTTCCACCGCGATCCGTTCACCGGACTGCTGGTGGCCTGGCGGAAGGCCTACTACCTCGAGGAAGCCGGCGACTTGATCGGCGAGCTCACGGTCGAGAAGCCCAGAATCCGCCGCCGCGTGCGGCGATAGGGCTTGCGCCAGGTCACGCTGTGCCTGGCGCTTGAGAAGACAACAGCAACATGAAAGGAAAGACATGTCCCGCAAGAAAAAGAAACGGGGCAAGTTCAAGGCGCAGGGATGGCGAGGAATCGTCTTCCGACTGCAACTCGTGAAAGAGAACGCCGGCATCTACACGCTGCCGGTGGGCTTCACCGGAGCGGCCGACGTCAACAAGATGTTCGGCCCCGTGTTCCGTCACGCCACCCAGGAGGAGTTCTGGATCGTGACCGCAGACACCAAGAACCGGGTGACCGGGGCGAGCCGAGTGTCCCAAGGGACGCTCGACGCCAGCCTCGTGCACCCGCGCGATGTCTTCGGTCGAGCGATCGTCGCCAACGCGGCGTCGATCGTCCTGATCCACAACCACCCCAGCGGCGACCCGGAGCCGTCCGGTGAAGACATCCACCTCACGAGAAGGATGGCAGAGGCCGGCGAAATGCTCGGCATCCCCGTCTTGGACCATGTCGTAATCGGTGACGACGCCTACGTGAGCCTCGCAGAGCGCGGGGTTTGCTAGGCGGCGTCGCCGCCCTTGCCGGAGCCGTTGTACCTGCCGGCCTGTTGAGCCAAGTACAACGAGAAAGGGCAAATGCCCTACCACAAGCCGGACCCGGACGTTCTGGGTCCTGACGAGCATCCCAAGCCCGACCAGGCTTGGTTCATGATCGCCAACTTCCCCGAGTGCGACACTCGGATCTACTACGGTGGCGAGGACAACCATCCGCACAAGAAGGCTGTCTTCGTCGCGCACCTGGCCGAAATCGAGCCGTACGATCACCCCTGTGATCTGCTGCTCGACACCACGAAGCCCATCGAGCTCCGCCCCAACGGCGAGTTCGTCGTCCCCATCCGGACGAGAGACTGGAAGCGCTTCACCCACGCGCACGGTTCACACACCTGGGAGCACGAGGACAACAAGATCGGATCCTACCTCAAGGCGGCCCCGGCCATTTGGCTGGCCGGCCGGTTTGATATGCCGATCGTGAGTCACCACGGCCCCTTCCGTGTCCGTGACCTGCGCGGGCACGAGCGCATCTGGAGCACACCCTTCGTGCAGTCCGAAGTCGAGTGCGAACGCCACCACGACTAGATCCGCCCACTCGGGCGCGAATCCCCGAGAGGGGATGGGAATCGGGTACGCTGCCCCGACCCTGATGAGCAACTAGCAGCAATAGGAGCAGACTATGAATCTGTTCGCCGCCCACACACAGTGGGCATCCCGCCCGCCCGACGAGAGGTATCAGAGCCTCGAGTCGCTCACGAAGGCGGTCCGCAGTCGCGCCAGCGCCAGCGTAGAGAGCAACTTCTCTGCGCGGGAGCTGGCCGAATCCGCAGTGGAAGAGATCGGCACCAACGGCAAGATCGCCGTCGGCGGCAACCAGTTGACCAACTGGTCGCTCACCCAGCTGTCGCAGCTGGTGGGGGCGCCCAGCGGGTACATCCGGGAGCTTCCGCCGGCGCTTGCCGTCGCCAACCTCCAACACGGCCTGCGCAACCGACTGAACGAGCGACACGACGGCGACCTGAACCTCTTGGTCGCGCGGACGGGCATCGAGGGAGTCTTGCGTGCTTGCACGAGCCAGCGCTACTCGCGCATCTGGGACCACGAAGTCCTGGCGGCGGTGCAAAAGCACGCGGACGGCTTCCGACCTCCGCTTGGCTTCCGTGATGGCCAGTGGGGCGCCGACCTGGTGCCCTCCGGCCTGTACGCAAGCGACCGCGACGTCTTCGCGTTCCTGGTCAACGAAGAGAACCCGCTGGTCGTCGGCAACGACGTCCTGCATCGGGGCTTCTACTGCTGGAACAGTGAAGTCGGCGCGGCAGCCTTCGGCTGGTCGACGTTCTACTACCGGATGGTCTGTGGGAACAACATCATCTGGGGCGCGTCCAACATCCGCGAGACCCGCGTGAGACACGTGGGGAAAGCGGCGAGGACCGCCCTCGAGGAGACGTTCCCGGCGGCTCTTGACGAGCTGCGCGCCCTTGGGCCGCAGAAGTCCGAGCACCTGGAGATCGTCACCGCTCAGAAGGATGAGCTCGCCACCACTGCCGACAAGGCCGTGGAGGCCCTGCGCGAGCGGGGCTTCACCGGCCGGGAGGCGCGGGAAGGCGTGGTCGCTGCCGAGCGGGAAGAGGAAATGCCGTTCACGCGCTGGGGCCTGTTGCAGGGCCTCACCGCCTACGCCCGAACCATGCGTGCGACCGACGCGCGTGTGGAGCTGGAGCGGAAGGCACCCAAGATCCTCATGCCCTCGCTCAACTAGCGAGAACCCGATCCCGGTCTACGTTCACGCGTAGATAGGGTGAGGGTTGCTGGCGCCGATGTGGCGCCGGCCTGATGAGCTACTACACAGAGAGGAGGCCTATGAAAGAGCTTCCCGAGCTCAAGCTGCGGCGAGCGCCGCGGCAGCTCGAGCTGCAAGACATTGCGTGCTTACAACTACCAGCGGCCCCAGAGGGGGCCGACGAAGCGGCCTGGATCGCCTACTGCGACTGGATGTCGGATGAAGCGGAGGAAGAGCACTTCGAAATGACCTACCGCGGGCATTACGCCTCGCCGGAGGACTTCGCGAAGTACATGTTCCTCTGCTTCACCAATTCAGAAGAGTGGGTGATGCAGTACTTCAACTTCGCCAGCTTCCTCGAGACGCTGGTTAACTCCGGATACCTCATCATCACCGATGAGAAGTCCGGCGACGTGCACGTTTTTGACATGCACCGATAGCGAATCCCCGCAAGGGGATGCCGGATAGCCACACCCACCGGCCATGAAGAGCAAAGTGTGGCAGGAGGGTCGCATGACCCAAGCAGAGTACAAAGCCCTGCTGGAAGCCGGATGGGTAGATGTCGGCATCGCCGGCGTCGATTCCGCATCACTGTGGATCGGCGACCCGAGCTACATCATCCACAAGGCTCCCAAAGACGTCGGGAAAGATCTCCGCGACTTCTTTGAACGCGAACACCAGCGCCAGAGCGCCTTCCCCGAAGGCGTCGCGCAATGGAAGCACGACATCGGCCACGACGGCCTGGGCGTCTCCGTTGCTACCGGCGTCGGCGACGGCGTCTACACCGTCCTCGTCAAGTACGGCGAGGCCGGCAGAGGCTTCGGTGTCCGCATTCAAGAGGTCCGGGTGATCTTCTTCACCGACGACTAGCGAATCCCCGTGAGGGGATGCCGGATCGACGACCAACCACGGCACATCGCCATGCACCACATGGACGCGTGCCACGAAACTTTCAGGCGGCTCTGCGAAATCGCGGAGTATCGCGAGGAGGGCTCCAGCCCGTTCCTCGTGGCCGACCTGGTCCACCAGGAGGACTTGTTCAAGATCCAAGAGAAGATCGGCGACACGCTCCTGAAACTGGCCCAGGCCATCGGCCTCGAGGACGAGCTCGTGAAGCGCTTCCCCTACGCGTTCGAGCCGCTCGAAGTCGAATCCCCTGAATAGGGGATGCCGGATCCCTGCGCCTACCGGCCGTGAAGAGCAAAGCGCAGGAGGGAGGACACATGGCCGTACGAGCTGGCCGCCGTTGGCGGCACCGGCTCCGTGAGCCACCCACCCAGCTAACATTCAGAGACCTACAGAAGCCTCGGTGCCCGCAAGACGTCCCTCAGGGAGTCTTCGACATGTGGTACGAGAACTTCAACTACTCCCGCCATGAAGGCGACCCGATCGTTCCTCAATGACCGATTCGAGATGGAGGAGGAGTTCTGGCAGGAGTGGGACGACCCCGACCTGGGGCCGTTCCCCTTCGAGAGTCCGCATTGCGACGACTTCTTCGTCAACCTGATGGAGGAGGGACTGTGCTTGATCGAGGACAAACTCGGCCGGCACGACGGAGTCTTCGTGTTCGATCTGAATGTTGCGTGAATCCCCGCGAGGGGATGCCGGATCGCCTGGCCTACCGGCCGTGAAGAGCAAAGCCAGGCAGGAGAAGCACCATGCTTCTACAAGTCACCCTCGCCGTCGCCAGCTTCATCGTCGGGTGGGAGTTCGCGAAATGGTTCCGTCGCCGCTACGGCCGGGACCTCTTTCATCCCCACCCCGACGACCTTCGCGCACAGATCAAGCGCGAGCTTGAAGCGACGAAGAGCGAATCCCCCTCCTAGGGGGATGCCGGACCGCGCGCCTACCGGCCCTGAAGAGCAAAGCGCGCAGGACCACCAATGGTCACAAGCAACCGCGAGCCCAACGAGTGGGCGAAGAACATCGCGGCCATCGAGTATCTCACGAGCCTCGACGCCGAACACTTCGAGATCACCTTGAGTGGACCGGGACACGAGCTGTCCACGGTCCCTCACAAGGTCACATTGAAGTGCCGGTCGGAGTGCGATCAGCACCCCGACAAGATCAGCGTCGAGGGCGCGAGCCTGCTCGAGGTCACGCTGCTTCTGCCCTCCGAGCTCGCCAAGTACGAAACCCGCGAGGGCGCCTAGCGCCCTCCGGTTGGGCCAGTCCGCACATCGGCCCTTGAGAAGCACGGTGCGGACAGAAGGGAGGACGACTGGAGCAACAGCCCAGCCACCTACCGTTCTTTCGAAAGGATCGGCGCAAGAGCTGGACCCGCGACGACTATTTGCGTCGCTATCCACGCCTCTGCGCTCACATCATTTGCACTAGCCTTGGCTACGCGAGCCCGGCCGTCGCCGCGAACATTCTTCGCGACGCCGACCACGGCAAGCCGAACTACTGCGAGTGGATCAACGCGGTGTACCGGGATGATCCCCGGGGCGCGGTGACGGACGCAATCCGCCAGCGCAAGTACCACCGCGAGTATCGACTCATGGAGTACTGACTTGCCCGACGACTCGTGTACAAGCAGATCGGCAACCCCGGGCAGATGATGTTGGCCAGCTGGTTCTAGCGAGATCTCGCCGCCGTGCGCGGCGGGATGGGTCAACGCCCTCTGCGCGCATTCTCGCGCGTAGATAGAGTGAAGGGAGGGCACATGCCCGACACCAACACCCCGGACAACGATTGCAGTTGTCCTAAGCACGCACCGGAGCCTGTCAAGTGCCCCGAGTGCGGCCACGAGCTCGACGTCCTGATGTTCATGGACGCCCAGCCCGACGGCTACGTCTGTAAGCCGTGCGGCCGCCTCTTCGGGCTCAACGACATGGCGCCTGGCCCGCGTGTGATCTAAGCGAATCCCCCTCAACGGCCACGACGTCGACGGGCGCATTGACGCCGGGCATGACGGCGACAGTCGGGGGATGGCCGGCACGGTGCCGGCCTTGAAAAGAAACTACACACGAAAGGAAAACGAAATGAGCACACGAACTATTCTTACGCTCGTTTTCGCAGCCGCTCAGCAAGATGCC
The DNA here is from genome assembly GCA_039588155.1 of Gemmatimonadota bacterium. Classification (GTDB taxonomy): domain Bacteria; phylum Gemmatimonadota; class Gemmatimonadetes; order Palauibacterales; family KS3-K002; genus JBDHGH01. The sequence continues at coordinate 16,094 of JBDHAI010000033.1, forward strand.
GTCTTCGACGTCCTCGACAGCAGAGAGGCACGAACAAACGTCCATGACCTGGACGTGGAGACAGGGCGCGATCCCGTCCGCCTGACGTTCGCTGAAGTAAGCGGAGTCGGCGACATCATCGACGCCCTCGTCCGGAAGGGAGTCACCTTCTACGGTCACCACGAGGGTACCTCGCAGTACCCCGCCATGGTGACGATCTCCATCGCCACCCGGGTCAATCCCCGCACGGGGCGTGGCGTGACGCATCAACTCCCCGCCTACGGAGAGACGATGCAGCCCGCGATCCCCCTCGCCTGGTTCCCAGACGAGGGCAACGTCCAGTGCAAGCCGACGTACTACCTAGAGGCGCTCGCGTTCAACAAGGCGCGAGCCGCGCTGTTCGGAGACGACGGACTCTTCGGCATCGTAGACGCCTGCGAAAACGGACTGTACTAAGCGAATCCCCCGACGGGGGATGGCCGGCAATGGTGCCGGTCCTGATGAGCAAGAGAGGAGGTGCCCTATGGGCGCCCCACAAACCGCCTCGCACGAATTCCCCATCTGCGAGATCTGCAAGAAGGACCTTTCCAAAGTCCTCGACTACCTGGGGGAGCCAGGTGCCCGCGCGCACTTCGCTGAGCATGCCATGGCCGAACTCACCAAAGCGGTGAACGCCGGCGAAACCCTGATCAACACCCTCGATTGGGGCGAGCTCAGCGCCGAAAGTCAGCACGCGGCGGCCTGGTTCCGCCAGCAGCTGCAGCTCCTCGAGCAGATGGGCGCGATTCCGCACGAGCGAATCATCGACATGGAGCAGGTGAGCTAGCCTCATCGGCTCCCGCAGAATCCCCCTTCACGGGGGGATGGCCCGAAACCTGACCCGTTGCGCGATACGGGCCTCTGATGAAGCCGCGCAACGCAATCTCACGCGTATATAGAGTGAGAGAAGGGAGGAATTTCACCATGGAAGAACCACAAACCATCGGAGAGATCCTCGAAAGCGAAACGCCACCCGTTGGCAAATCCCTCAACAAAGTGCCCGCGCGCTGTGAATTCAATCACAAGCGACGCGGCAAAGTCCTATCCAACTTCACCGTTCACTACGGAGACTTCTCGATGAAAGGATTCCGCATTTGCGATGGCAAAGACGGCATCTTCATCGGGTTCCCCTCCACTCGCGTCGGCACCAACGCCGACGGTTCGAGCAAGTGGCGGACGACGAACTGGATCGTGAACGAGAAACGCCGCATCGCCTTCACGCGATGGGCACTCAACTGCTACGACGCCAGCTGCAAGCAGCAGGCGGCGAACGCGAAGAGGGAAGAGCCGACCACCGAGGAGGAATCCTAGGTGGCGTTGTGGCGAGTGAAGCTGGTGCTCGCCGCCCTTGATGAGCAAACCACCAGCAAACCCTAAAAGAAGGGACCAGTGCTATGGATACGAACCAGCACCCGGTTCCGGATGTGATGCCGATGGACTTCGAGTCGCCGGCGCCTGCACCCCAGGCGCCCGTGGCTCCTACCACCGGCCTTCCCGCGGAGCAGAACGCTGCCTCGTCGGAGATGTTCACGCCCAAGGTCATCTTGATCTGCAGCTTCATCGCTGCCGCGATCATCGTGGCCTTGTGGGTGGCCGGCTCGCACGCCGACACCCTGACGCACAAGCGCGTCACTGGCGAGGACATCACGACGTGGGAGTCGATGTTCAACGGGACGCAGCCCGGTTCCGGTAGCGGCAAGTAGCCCTACACAACCCTCCTCGCAGGGCAAAGCGAGATCCGGTCACGGGAAACGATGCGCGTCGAGCGCTGGTCCCCCAAGACCGGATGCCCAACCCCACGCTGAAGGGCTTGAGAAGCAAATGCGTGGGAGGAGAAACCCAACAATGGACACACTGATGTCCGACCCATTCAACAGCGGGATTGTTGTTGGACTTGGATGCGCTCTTGCGGTGCACCTCGGCCTCTGGGCCGTGGGCGCAATTGCGCGCGCCGTTCGGATGCGAAGCAGACGGATCGGTTGGCTCGAACACGACTTCGAGCTGATGCGAGACCGAATGCAGCGCATCGAGAACAGCTCGCGCAGGCGCCCGCGGCGCAACGCCGTGCGCCGCAAGGCCGTCAAGTCCGAACGATATCGCCCGTTCTAGCGAATCCCCGCAAGGGGATGCCCAACTGATTTGCCCCGGAACCCCTCTTCCGGAGCGATAACCGCGGGCCGTAGCGCGCGCGAGGACACACCCCTCGCCGCAGCGCCGGTACCCGCGGTCGCCTCAGAGCTACGCATAGAGGCCGTGAAGAGCAACGGCGTAGCAGGAGACCAAAAATGGATTCGATCAAGACGAGCGGCGTGGACCCCCAGCCGCTGAAGTTCTCGGTCGACATCAAGGTGCACAACGGAGAGAAGATCACAACCTTCTTCGGAGACCTGGACGCGAATATGGACAAGAACCTCGAGCGAGCCCTCAACGAGCTCATCGAGCACTTCTCCATCCGCGCCGGGATCTCCTCCGCCATCCACCTGATGCCGGCCAGCTAACCAAGCAGCAGAACCACACGCTCCGACACGAAACCCGGTCGGCCACGCGCCGATCGTTGACCCACCAAACTACCGGGCGGGTCCTGAAGAGAACCCCGGTAGACTGGAGCCCGATGGATGAAGAACTCGCAGCCCTCACCGACGAGGAGCTGCAAGACTACCTCGACTCCGAACTCAAAACTTTCGGCTTCTTCTAGCCGGAAGGTGATGCGGCGCACGACTCGTTGTCGTCCGCCACTGGCCCTGTCCGCTTCGGCGGGCAGGGCTTTTTTTATTTAACCCAAGACCCCCGAGATGAAAATCTCGGGGGTCTTTTTTCGTTTAAGGGTCGTGCGGGTTGGCGATCTCGGCGGTGGCGCGGTCGTTGAGGTGGTACTTCTCGACCAGCTCGTCGAGCTCCTCGACCACGTTGCGCGATCGCGCGTGGGAGGCCACGTTCGTCTTGAGCAGCTTGGCCTTGTCGACGCCCAGGACCGGCGTGACCTCGTTGATCGCCTCGCCGATCGAGCCGACGACGTCCTGTGCCTTCTCTAGCTTGGCCTTGGTCTCCTCGTTGGTGGTGAGGAGCGCCCAGATCTTCAAGCCGGCGCCGATCAGCACGGCGACCAGAGTGACCCAGGCGGTGATCTCGCTGGCGGCGACGAGGAGCACTAGAGCAGGCCCAGCATCCAGGCCGCCCCGCCGGCGGCGCCGCCGCCCGCGCCCACGACCGCGACCTTCTCGCCGCCGGTCTTGGCGTCCCAGGGGATGCCCCGACCAAAGATGCCGCCCTTGGCGCCATTCATGATCGCTGCCGCACGCTTCTCGGCGCGCGCGATCTCCTGGACCTCCTCGGCCCGGGCGCGCCCCTCTTCACCGTGCTCGCCGGCGGCGGCCGCGGCGCGCGCCAGGCCGTGCAGCCGCGTGGACTCCTCGCGCAGCGCGCGCGCCCGATCGGCGTTGCCGGCGGCGGAGGCCTGGTCGGCGGCGGCGCTCAGGGCGCCAGCGGACGCCGCGAGCTCGTCGCCGGGGCGCTTGGCGATCCCGGCCGCGGCCCGCTCGGCCGTGTGCTCGAGCTTGATCAGGTCGGGGTCGCCCTGGCCGAAGCCGGAGAACTGGCCACGGGCGAGGACCGCGTTTGTGATCCGGGACGTCCGCATGTTGGCGCGGCGGAACCGGGCCATGGCGGCCGGGTAGTTGGCCTTGAGCTGCTTGGCGCGAGCGGCCAGGATCCGTGCCGCGCGCATGTCGACGGCCCCGCGCCGGCGTCGCCCGGTGGTGAGCATGGCCACGCCCACGGCGTCGGCGCCGGCGGCCTGGCGGCGGAGCGCCCCCACGGTGTCGCGCTTCACGGCGACGGCGAAGTTGGTGGGCGTGACCCGACCGAAGCCGCTGCCGCTGTAGGCGCCGTAACCGAAGCCGCCCATCTCGTAGCTGTTGGTGCCGGGACGGCACTGGCCGTAGATCGGGTACTGGTGAAGGTTGGGCATGGGGCCTCCTAACCCCCGGATCATACCCGGCTAATACCAGGGTCACACCCCCTTGACAGGTTACAGTTGCGCCCAACTGTCGCCCGCGCTACAAAACCGCCATGCGAGACACCAACCACCGCGACCGAATGAAGCGCCGGCAGAAGGCGACGTCAGACAGCAGCCCGGAGCGCCGCAAGTTTGGCGGCGTCCATGTGAGCGAGGCGTGCGGCTGCACGATCGTCGGGTTCGGAACGCCCGAGCAGCCCTGGCGTATCGCCTACTGCGACGCGCACAAGGCCGTCAACCCGGTCGACCTCTCGCGGCACCCAGGCCACGAGCCGCGGCCCGACGAATTCGACGGCGCCGGCACTTCGTGAGCAAGAGCCTCAAGACGCTGATCATCGTGGACTTCTGCGCAGACCCGGGCAACTGCGACAAGGCCCACGAGCGGATCTACGTGCACCGGACGAAGGCCGAGCTCCGCGGCCGGCCGGCGGCGAACCCCATGTGCTGCCCGGAGTGCCAGGAGGTTGAATGCGACCCCGAGTGTTCGGACCCGCGAGGGAGCCGATGAGACTCAAGGATCCGGTCACGGCCCATCTGATCGCCGAGGCCGAGCTGCCGCAGTTGAACAACGGGGCCGAGGTGCGCCTGGGGCACTGGCGGTGGCTCGAGGAGGGGCTGCCCAGCGACCCGCTGGCGCACCAGCTGCCCGGCGGCCACAAGGGCGGCATCTTCAAGCCCGACCACGTTCGCGTGGAGCTCCCCAAGTCCGCAAAGGGCGTGGCGCTCTCGTGGGGCGGCAACGTCGAGCTCACGATCGGTGTGCGGTCCTACTTCACGCTCGCGTGGGACATCCTGCCGGTGGCCTGGGCCGGCCCTCTGTGGATCCCTGACCGCCAACAGATGTGGGCGACGTTCCGCAGCTGGCACTGGACGGGCGGCGGCCCGACGCCGCCGGAGGGCACCGCGCGCCTGGTGCTCGCCGGCAAGTGGGCCGCGGAGCTCGAGCAGTGAGATGGCGCGCCGCCGGCGGCTGGCCCAGGGGAAGATCGCGATGAGCGAGAAGAAGGAACGCGCGTTCCTGGACCCGCAGGAGCTGCGCGACAAGTGGACCCGGATCCAGCGCCTACGCGGCGAGGTCGACCAGATCTACGGCATCACCTACGCGATCCCCGAGGAGAGCCAGGTGCAGTTGCCCAGGGAGATCCTCGCCGGCGTCCGCAAGCTGCACGAGCAGATGGCGCTCACCGAGACCGCGTGCTACGAGCTGCTTCGGTCGGTGCTGATCGAGCTCGGGAACCCCGACCTGATCATGCCGCCCAAGAAGGAGGCGGTGGGATTCGCGGCGGTGCAGGATCGCGAGATCGAGCGGGTCTGCGCGCAACACATCGAGTCGCTCGGCCTGTCGGTCCGGTCGTGGAACGCCCTCGAGCAGGCGGGGCTCATACTCGTCGGCCAGGTCGCGGCCACCTCGAGCGAGGGGCTGCTGTGCCTGCGCCACGTCGGAAGGATGAGCCACCGCGAGATCCAGAAGTCGCTGAAGAAGGTGGGGCTGCACCTAGCCCACGCCGGCGCGCTCCGCCTGGGCTACAAGGGCGCCCGGTGAGCCGCCCGAAGCTCGTCGGGGACAAGGACCGGCTGATCCCCAACAAGCTGCGGGTGAAGGTGCTCAAGTACCTCGCCAAGCAGTCACCCAAGGCGCCCGACCAGGTGCACAGGGTCGGGATCGCGCTGCTGCTCGCCGACCAGGCCGGACTGCGCGCCCAGGAGATCTGCAACCTGCTGGTCAGCCAGTGCGACCTCGAGACCGAGCCCTACCGGCTCCTTATCCGCGGAGCCAAGCACCGGGCCAAGGATCACGTCGACGAGCAGCCCATCGGCCAGGAGCTGCGCGACCAACTGGTGGCCTGGCTGGAGCTCGTGCCGGCCGAGAACCATGTTCTGACGCGCCGGAGCAAAAGCTACACTCGGCAGCACCTGCACCGCCTGGTCAAACTGGTGCACCGAGCCTGCGGAGTCCCGGAGATCTACAACGTGCACAGCTGGCGCCACGGGTACGGCACCCGGGTCTACAAGCAGACGAAGGATCTGGTGCTCACCCAGCGACTGCTGCGGCACCGATCCACCAAGCCCACCGAGCGCTACGTCCACATGGCGGAGGGCGACGAGCGCATCGCAGACGTTCTGGGAGGGATTGGGTCGTGAAGGTGCGCCTCAACCCGCCGGTGGTCTACGTCCCGGAGAAGGGTCCGCCGCAGCTCAAGCACAGCGGCTGGCTCGACGTCAGCCTGATCGACCCGGCCAAGCCCCTCAAGAAGCAGCTGCGCACGGCCCGGCTCGGCGGCACCAGGTGGTCGAGCGGCTGGATCGACTACAGCCGCCTCGCGCCGGACGTCTACGTGATGGACCAGCTCGGCGATCGCGCCAGGTTCGCCCTGGGCGACAACTACTCGGCCTACCTGCTGCACCCCGACAAGTGGAAGGCGCTCGGCGCCCTCGCGCTGGACCCGCCCAGCTGGAACTTCCTGCCCGTCCTGAGCCAAGGCGCCCCCGGGAAGCCCCTGAAGTACGCCAAGCGCATCGTGTTCGATACCCAGATGGAGCTCGTGAGCAAGCCCGACAAGAAACAGAACCCGCGGGCCTGGTTCCGCACGCGCGGGATCGCCTACTCGAGGGGCCTGGCCGGCATGGCGAAGATCCACGCGACCGGCAAGACGGTGCGCGTGGCCGAGGAGATCGTCGTGCTGCCCGACTACACCTACCCAGATGAGGGATTCCGCAAAATCCCAAGGAGGAAGTGATGGCGACCAAAGAACAGGTCGAGAGTCTGACGAGCAGCTACGTCGAGCTGCTGGATGTCGCGGCGCCGGCGGGCGAGCTGGTGACGCTCGCGTTCCTCCAGTTTCAGGTGGTGTGGCTCAAGGACTTGGTCGAGCGGCTGGAATACAGCGATCTCTCCGACGCCTCGCTCAAGCGCTGGGGCGCAGCCCTCAAGCAGCTCGAGAAGGCCCGCGACAAGGTGTTCGACGTGCTCCGCGTGGAGGAGGACGTCCTCGTTCCCAGCCGGGAGCGCGCCGAGGAGAAGACCGGCGAGGAGATGGAGAGCGACCCGGCCGACGACCAGCCCTTCGTGGACGCGGTCGAGGAGTGGTACGCGGAGTCCGAGGAGGAAGTCCTCGAGAACTGCCGATCGAACTTCACCGAGGCCGAGGAGTAGTGGGCCGGCGCCCCAAGCCCGGCCAGCTGGACTTCTTCGACACCTTCAACACCAAGAAGGGCCCTGTCGCCGCGTGTGGTGACTCCCCGAACGCAATGCACTCCGAAGATGAGCAGCGTCAGGTCGGGGAGGGTGCCGCTAACGCATCGAGGCCGCCGGTTTCTGCTGCTTCCCGGCGGAAGAGCGTAGGCGCGGCCAGGGTCCGACCGTCCCCGAGCTGGCTGGAGCGGCGCTCGTGATGGGCCTCGTCTACGCCCTGGCCGGCATCGGCGCCCTCACGTCGCTGGTGATCCTGGGTGGCCTGGGGTGGCTGATGAGCCAATCTGAGCCCGATTAGCGTGTGACAGAACAGCCATTCTGTAAGAAATTGACGTAACCCCTTGGGGCGCAACGACTTAGGGAACAAGTGGGCGGGAATACCCCTGTTTCCCTCTACTACCTAGGGTATGGAGGCCAGATGGAGCAGCTGACGAGCCGGCAGATCGCCAACAACCTGCTCTTCGACCTCAGAGTCGAGCTCTCAGCGTGCGGCCAGGAGGAATTGGCCGAGATCATCGAGCTCAACGTCGGCTGCGAGCTCGCAGAGCGCGATCGCAAGAAGGATCCGCGCATCTACGCTCACGTCGACCACGCCCCCTACGGCGTGATCTGCATCGTGGCTGACCTGGTCGAGCTCCCCCGCGAGAACCAGCTCGGCATCCTGTGGCACGAGATCGGCCATCTGCTCTCGGACGTCTACGACGTCGACCCCACGCCGGCCGAACTGGCGGACGCAGAGCGCATCTACCACGACCGCACAGCGAAAGAGCGCGTCGAGGAGGCCAAGGCCAACGCCGCGGCGCGCGAGGTGTGCTCCCGGCCGATTACCTATGGCCCGGACGACCTGCAGCGAACACACTAGAGCCATGGAGAAGACTGCAGCTGGCCCCGTGCCCCCCGAAGTCGAGGGGGTATGCGTCGGATGGGTGCCCTACGAAATCTCCCCGCCGATCACCGCGGCCTTCCCGGAGGGGTACGACGTGCCCCAGATCATGGACGAGGACTGGCGGGCGACCTATCACGCCGCCCTCGAGGAGGCCCGGGAGTCGGTTCAGACGCGCGCGCGCCGCGTTCTCCGCAACTGGCCCCGCTGCACGGTGAGCGACAAGCGCCTCGAGCTGTTCGTGGCACGGTCTTGGGCCGGCGACCACCTGGCGGCGTGGCTGATCTGCGATGCGTGCAACGAACGGCGCATCAAAGAGCGCCTCTGGTCGCGCGATCGCGAGCGCGCGCCGCGCCGCGAGCGCCCGATCGAGCGCAACAGCTAGACCCCGAGCCCCATAGGGGGCTCGGGTACCGACGCTGGTGACTCTTCGTTGTGGAGCAAGAAGGGTCAGCGCCGGGTTCTAGAAGTGCTCGACCGTGCCGGCTTCTTCGCCGGCCTCGAAGAACGCAGCCTGCTCCTGACTGAAGAGCTTGCTGAACTTGAGCTTGTACGGATCCGTCTCGGTCGTGGCGTCGATCTCGATGTCGACGCCCGG